>NZ_OY762614.1:1960000-2260000 GCF_963666145.1 uncultured Desulfobacter sp.
ATCTGGATGGCCTCTTCAACAGCATAGTTATCCCACTCATTCACGGAATAGACCAGATCATCACGATCCAGGTCATTGCCATCGGAATTGAGTTCAAATTCGTTCTCAGCAGTATCCGGAACGCGTTTGACGCACACCAAAATGTCCATTATTGTCTCCTTAAGCGTTTTGGGTCTGCCGGATTTATGGGCACCGGCAGCCATATATTGTTAAGCGTTAATTATGCTAAATGTTCCTCAATGAGCTGCGTAAAATCAATGGCTTCCATCTCGCCTTCTTTTCCGGCCACTTTAATGGCATCCTGGATATTTACCAGACAGAACGGACAGGCTGTAACGATCACATTGGCACCGGCTTCGGCTGCCATATTTACCCTTAGAACCCCCATGCGGGTCTCTTCTTCGGGTTCATAAAACAGCATCAGGCCTCCGCCGCCGCAGCAGAAGGACCGGTCACGGCTTTTTTCCAGCTCCACACGGGTCAGGCCGTCAATGGCATCCAAGGCCTGCCTCGGGGATTCATAGATACTGTTGTGACGCCCCAGATAGCAGGGATCATGATATACGTACACTTTATCCCGGTCTTTGCACGGTTTCATAACCAGCGCACCCGATTCAATTTTTTCAGCCACAATTTCACTGATATGTTTGACAGGGGGCAGACCTGTATAGTCTTTTTTCAACGCATTCAGGGCATGGGGGTCGGCCGTAACAATCTGTTTGACACCGGATTCAAGAATGGCTTCGGTATTATGGGCTTTGAGCTCCTGGTAAAGCATCTCTTCACCAAACCGGATCACCTCGTTACCACTGTCTTTCTCCTCTTTGCCCAGGACACCGAAATCCACACCGGCCTTTTCGAGAATGATGGCGGTCCTGCGGGCAATTTCCTGGATATTGTCGTCATAGGAAGTAATACTGTCCACAAAGTACAGGGTCTCTGCAGTCTCAGTGCCCAGGTCCTTGACCTTGTGGGTTTCGGCAAAGGTTTTTTCATTGGCCCAGTCCGCGCGTTTTTTCTCCATTTTGCCATAGGGATTACCGCGTTTTTCAAGGGCTTTAAGGGGCTTTTGCAGGGACTGGGGCACCATGCCCTTATCTACCATACCGCGGCGCAGGTCAACCATCTTATCGATATATTCAATCCCCAGGGGACACTCCTGTTCACAGGCACCGCAGGTGGTACAGGACCAGATTTCATCTTCCGTATAAATATCCTCCACCAAAAGCTTGTCTGATTTATAGATCACACCGGACTTGATGGGATAATTCTTGAAAATCAGATCCCGGGCCTTGATGGTGATAAACCGAGGAGACAAAGGCCGCCCGGCAGCATTGGCCGGACACTGATCGGAACAGCGGCCGCAATCTGCACAAGAATAAAAATCAAGCATATGCTTCCAGGTAAAATCCTCAAGATGCTTAACACCAAAAGAGTCAAGACTGTCCAGTTCCGCATCGGAAACACCGTATTTCACCGGCTTGATATTGCCTGTTTTCACCCGCATGAAAAAGACATTGAAAATAGAGGTGATGACGTGGAAATGTTTTCCCAGGGGCAAAAAGCACAGAAAAAAGAAAAAGGTAAAATCATGCACATAATACATGATGATGTGCAGACCCTGGAGGGTTTCCAGGGAGGCCATTTGAAGCGTCTTTGAAAAGATCCAGGCCAGGGAAAACAGCGCGGGGAAGTGGGCTTCACCGGCGGACTGATAGTTATAGGCGGCAGCAGACGCCTCAAAAAGACTTTCCGAAATCATCAGGGTGGAGATAATGCCCAGAACAAAAACGGCTTCGGCCGTGTGGTCATGGCCATATTTTTCGGGCACGGCATAGCGGGCGGGTTTTTTAATTCCCCGGCGCCAGGCCGCAATGATACAGGCCACAAGAACGGCTGTGGCGGCGTAATCTTTCAAGAAATTGTAAGCCGTACCAAGGCCGCCGCCCAACCCGGGGAACACAAAGCCGTCAAACAACCCTTCGATCACAAGGCTTGTGGAGCGGATGGAAAGAATTAAAAAACCAGCAAAGATAACGATATGCAGGACACCTGCCTGCATATATCTGGGCTGGCGAATCTGGCCCAACCAGACAACGATCAGATTTTTAATCCGCTCCGGGATATTGTTAAGGCGATAGTCCGGATTGGCCCGGACCAGAGGGGCGATTCTCCGGGCAATGATGTAGGTAAAGAGCCCGACACCAATCACCGGCAGAAGAAAGGAAAAAATCACTGTTGGAAAGAAACCGAACAACATGTAGTTTGCCGGCGCAACGATCATAGACATACCGAACTTACCTCCATATTAAATAATAAGTATAGTGAATCCAGGCTCAATGTGCTTTAGTAAACATCTTCCTTGGCGTCAAGCAAAAAGCATAAATGGCAGGTTAACGCACCTATCCCTTCCCAGGGATATCTGGTAGGAAAAAACAGTATCATTTTTACCTGATGGGGTTTAGAGTCAACCCTCCCGGACACCCGTCAGAAAAAGATCCACCAAGGGATCGGCCATGGTACCAAGGTCATAGCGTCCCTGGGCATTGACCCAGGTGGAAATAACCCCCTCCACAGCCCCGAGGATAAACCGTTTCACAAGCCCGACAAAAAGATCCTGGCGCATGCTCCCCTCAATCTGACCCTGCTCTATGATATCCGACAACAGATCAAAGTACATCTTTGAGATATTTTTAACCTGGGACTCAATATCCCTTAAATACCTCACCTCGGATTGAAAAATAACAGCCATGCTTTTGTCACTTTGAAACTCGTCAAGATGACAGCGAATCAGATTTTTCAACTTGCTTTCGGCATCTGTACCTTTTGCCACGGCAGTATTCATTTTTTCGAACACCACATCTGTTTTAAAACTCAGGTACTGATACAGGATATCGTCCTTGTTCTTGAAATAAAGATATAACGTACCGTCCGCTACCCCGGCTTTGGCGGCAATCTGTGAAATGGTGGCTTTGTAAAACCCATGTTCTGCAAATACTGCACCGGCACTGTTTAAAATTTTATGATATTTCTCGGACTTACTTTTCTGCAAATGTGCTCATCCTTGTTGTTACCTAAATGAATAACGGATCATCCACCTGCCATTAGATTCGTGCAAACTAACTACAGATCAGTACAAATGTCAAGGGTTCCGACATGTTAAACGCCCTCATACCGCATCAATATACATTTATAATTACAAGAATTTACAGTTTAGATATCTTATCACGACCGCATCAACCACTTTTTTAAAATCCAACCCAGCCCCATGAACAGTCATTCATCCGAATCCGTCTCACAGCATAACTTTAGAAGGCATACTTGTGGTTCCACGGACTTACAGGCGTGATTGCCCCAGGACAGTACCCCAAAACGAAAAACATGCAAATTCAATACATTTTTCTAACCTTCATATAAAATTATGGTCACTGCTTTTATTGAACTTGATTTTAGGTTATTTTAATGCAAAAAGTTTATGATTCCTAACCATCCTTTACACACATGATATTACTTACATACGGGAGGATTTCACCATGACCCATCCACAATCCGAAGAATACCGCAAACTGCTTGATTACGGCAGACCCCCCAATGTGAAAAAGTGCTTCCCCAACTCAAAGGCGCTCATTGTCAGCGGCAAATATATTGACCGCGCCATGCTGACCAAAGGCAGCTGCATGACCATTGCCGCCAACGGCAGGAATGCCTTTGTTATCAAAGGGACCCTTGCCGCGGCCCAGCGTGCCAATGCGGCCGTTATCATTGAAATTGCCCGGTCCGAGGGCGGTACCGGCGCCTATTGCGCCACAAGCCTTTGGAACATTGCACGACAGACCGATGCCTATATGAATGAAATGGGAATCACCGTTCCCGTGGCCATCCATGCAGACCATTTCGGCATAAAAAAGCCCGAAGACATTGCACCTGCTAAAACCGAAATCCAATCCTTATTTGACACCGGCATTACCTCCATAGCCATTGACGCATCCCACATGCCCGACGACCAAAATCTTTTGGCCAACATTGAGTTAAATCCCTATGTGCCTGACTGGGCAGGTCTTGAAACCGAAGTGGGAGAGATAAAAGGAGAACAAGGCCTTTCAACCCCTGAAGAAGCGCTGTTTCTAATTCAGGGGCTCAATGCCCACAGTATTTTTCCGGACTGGATCGCCCTGAACAACGGCACCACCCACGGCATTGAACAAAACGATGCGGGCATCAATGTCGAGCTGACGACACAAATCCATGACAGCCTGGCCCCGTACGGAATCTCCGGTGCCCAGCACGGGACATCGGGGAACAATTCGGAGCGACTGCGCCAGATTGCCAAGCACACCAAAACCACAAAAGCCAATGTTGCCACGGCCCTGCAGATGATCTCCTGGGGGGTGAAGGTCAATGATTTCGGCAACGCCATCATGGATGCATCGGGCAATTTCATTAAAGAACCCGGCAAAGGGGTTTCCCAGGCCACATGGGAAAAGATGTGTACGGTTGCCGCAGCCAATGACTGGAAAAAAGGAAACTTTAAAAAACTGAACAATCCCTTTGAAAATATTCTGACGGCCCAGAATGCGCCTGTTCGGGAACGAATGGTCAAAGGCGTTGAAGAATTTGTGTTTACCTTGCTCACCGATGTGTTCAATGCAACGGATACCGCAGACCTGATCAAAAAACACATTTTAGAAACCCAGTCCCATACCCCCGGTTTCAAAGCGAAAAAAATTGAACAAAAAGAGAATTGGACCCGGGAAAAAATTATTGAGAAGGCCGCCAAGATTAACTCAGATAAAGGCCCTGAAGGAGATTTTGATGATTAACAATTTTTTCTAAAGTTTTAATTTTGCCAAGCCGATATTGGGTTTAAGGAGAAAACTAAAATGCAGATACCTTCATACCAAATACAAAATGTCTTGAAAGTTTATTCAAGGCAATTTAGCCAGGGCAAACTGCTGGGGAAAAATAAATTCAGCGATGCCAACAAGGTTTCTGCAGACAGTGTCAGTATCTCATCGGAAGGCAAACGTCAGGCCGTTATAGATAAGGTTGCCAGCAACATTGTAGATAAAATTATCACCGAAGGCCCCAATGAAAAAGATGAGGCCCGGATCACCGAACAGATTGAAAAAGAGCTGGGGAAAAAAATTGATTTTACCAAAGGAAGAAATCAATTCACCTACACCTCGGTCGATGAAAATAATAATAAGGTTGTCCAGACCTTGTCCGTGGAGGATTCCAAATTTATTGTAGAACGGATGACGGAACTGGCACGCCAGGTGGCTGATTTCAATATGGAATCCCAGGAGGGTGTTTAATATGAAAATTAATAACAATCTCACACAGCAGTATATCAATCAAAGTTACGCTGCAAATAATGCCAATGCCAATGCCAACACCACCGCCAACACCTCGGCGGACCAGGGAACGCAAACCCAGGAGCGCCTTGCGGACAGCATTAACTTATCCTCCACCACCAAGGACCTTCAAAGAATTGCCACAGAGTCTGCCAAAGAGTCCGAAGCGAGAGTCCAGATGGTTGCAGACCTCAAAGAACAGGTTCAGACAGGTCAGTACACAGTGAATGCAGAGAAGGTCGCAGAAAAAATAGTCGGATCTATTTTGAACGAAGTGGGCTAACAAAGCGGCATTTTTTTCCCTCCTGCCTGAGGCATCGATCCCCTCGGATTGATCTCTTCGGGCAGGAGTTTTTATTTGTACTCATAACCACTTGATTTCTAATCAAAAATTCAATAAAATAAAATCATCAAAAATTCAAACCTAATCGGCACGCTTGCTGCATAAACTCTTCCTAAAAAAGGAGGAAAATATGACCAATATCAACAACATCCAAAACATCTCCCAAATACTTGACGGTCAGTCAAAAAAGGTTTCTCGGACCAGTGGGCAGGAATTTGAGGCCTTGCTCAATTCAGCCCAGGAGAAGAAAATACAGGCACCCGAAGAGAGTTCACAGACCAGCGAATTGGGTGAGATCTCCGCAATGGATTTTGATATTCAAACCGTATCTGAAATCGTTACGGATAAAACAGACAAACTGCTGACCAGTCTGGAAAGGTACGCATTCCAGCTTGACGACACCAACGTCCCTCTAAAGGAGATTGAACCCATAGTTGAAGGGCTCAATGAAGACGCTGCATCTTTATTGGAAGAAACGCTGTCTCTGGGAGAAGATGATCAGGACCTCATAGATATTGCCACCAGCACGGCAATTGCCGCAAAAACCGAATATTTGAAATTCCAGCGGGGGGATTACCTGTAGACAAACAAGAGGCCTTAAACGTCAAGCTTTTTTTGCCTGCAAACCTCTTTGGCTGCCTGCCAGTGCGTCTCTTTTTCTTCGGCAGGCATCTGCTTTAAATCAAGGCCTTTTTCTTCAATGGCCGCTTCCATGGTTCTGAATCGTTCCTCAAATTTTGATGTGGAGCGGTAAAGTGCCGTTTCCGGATGAAACCCGGCAAATCTTGCCACATTCACAAGGGAAAAAAGGATATCTCCAAATTCAACGATGGCATCATCCTTGTTCTCGGAGAGCGCCGCCTCAAATTCATGTATTTCTGAAACAGCCGTATCCAGAACCTGGCCCAGATTTTCCCACTCAAATCCGGCTTTAACTGCAGATTTTGAAACTTTTAACGCCCTCAGCAGACTTGGCATACCGCCAGGCACATTATCAAGGGCTGATGGTCTTTCCGGTGCACCTGAACCGGATTTTTCTTTGGCCTTAATTGCCTCCCATTGCTTATTCAACGCATCTTCGGATGCAATCTGACTGTCTGCATAAACATGGGGATGGCGACGAATCATTTTCTCAGCCACGGTATTTACCACCCGGTCAAAGGGAAACCGGCCCGGGTCGGCATAAATTTCCATGATAAAAAGAATCTGAAAAAGAACATCACCAAGTTCTTCTACAATATTGTCTTCATCATCTTTGACAATGGCTTCTTCCAGTTCATATAGCTCTTCGGCCAGACACTTCCACATGGTGGCGGGGGTCTGCTTTCTGTCCCAGGCACATCCGTTCTCTCCCCGAAGCCTTCGAATAATCTCAAGCAGGGGAACTATTGTTTCCACGTTTGTTTTAATCCTTCCAGCTCTTTACTAAAATCCATTTTGATGTTTTGGGAAATAAACAGGGTCAGGGCATCGGCAACCCGGGCAAGGTAGGGTGCCGTGCGGGACGCAGCCATATGATTACTGCCGTTGGGGGTAAAACTTGTGATGATTATAAAAAGGACCGTTGTGATAAGGATGCCTTTGGCCGCCCCGAAAATGACACCAAATGTTCTGTTCACCCAGCCCAAAAATACTATATTCAATAATTTATGGATCAAGGCGGCCACAAGTCCAACAGCAATCAGAATCAGACAAAACAACAGAAAAAAACAGACCAGTTTTTGAATCTGTGGCGATGGAATCCATGACTCAACATAGGGAATAAACTGGGGGTAATAGGTATTGGCCCCATAGAAACCAGCCACAACGCCCACGATGCCGGATATCTCCCGCACCAGGCCTTTAAAGCCCCCCCGAATAAGGCAAAACCCCACAATGATCAATACGCAAAGGTCAAAAAAATTCATATCTTCCCTTAATTTGATTGTGATTTCAAAAGCAGAGCCTGAAAAGTGTCCCGTGTTTGAGCGAAAATGCCAACATGCAAGGCGTAGAAAAATTTGTAACCATAGCGACCCCTTGGTTATGAAAATTGCAAACCTTTCAGCAACGCCGCAGTAGGGTGAATTCTTGTTCAAACACCAAGTACAAACAGATAACAGCAGGGCCAGTTCCCAGTCAAGATTTTTATTGACCTTTAAACCAATAAAATGCACCCTATAGCCCATGAAAAATCTTGAGTTTCAGAATATTACCCTTGCCCAAAAACTCTTTGGGGCACACAATACCAACCTGGAAAAAATCGCCCGGGCCTTTGATGTTAAAATAAACTCAAGGGGCGGGGAAATTTCAGTCGATGGTACGGAAAAACAAACAGACAAAGTCGTTGACCTGATCAACCAGCTTTATGAACTTTTAGAAGAAAAAATAAGGCTGACACCCGCGGTGGTTGATGCCGCCATTAATGCGATCAGACAGGGCCGCTCCACCCCTTTAAAAAAAATTTTTACCACCACAATCGTGGTAACGGCCAAAAACAAACCCATCACCCCCCGGACCCCAACCCAGTTGGTATACACCGAGGCCATAAAAAACAATGACATCCTTTTTGGTATCGGCCCGGCCGGAACCGGCAAAACATACCTGGCAATGGCCATGGCCGTTGCAGCGTTTACAAAGGGGGATGTAAAAAAAATTATTCTCACCCGTCCTGCGGTGGAAGCCGGCGAAGCACTGGGGTTTCTTCCCGGCGATCTGGCTGAAAAAATCAATCCATATTTGCGGCCACTGTACGATGCCCTTTATGATATGCTTGATTTTGAAAAAGCCAGAGCATATATTGAGCAGGAAACCATTGAGATCGCACCCATTGCATTTATGAGGGGCAGAACCCTGAATGATGCGTTTATCATTCTGGACGAAGCCCAAAACACCACCTCCCAGCAGATGAAAATGTTTTTGACCCGGATTGGATACGGATCAAAGGCCATTGTCACAGGTGATATCACCCAGACAGACCTGCCGGGCGGAAAAAAATCGGGTCTGGTGGAAGCCAGGAAACTGCTTGCCCGAATACGGGGAATCTCATTCATAGAATTTTCAAAGGAAGATGTTGTCAGACACCGGCTGGTGTCCGATATTATCAACGCTTATGAGAAAAGCAAATAACCAGGGTTGGTTTAAGTGGAGCGGGAAAGACCTGTCGAGCACCCCGTATCTGCCGCCCGTCATGTTTCTTCTGGTCGTAACCCTCTTCGTTCTGGCCCAGACCTTTGACCACACCACTGAATCCTATGTCTATGAAATAGGGGATGTTGCAAGCAGGGACATCAAGGCTCCCAAGGATTTCTTCATTGAAGACAAGGCCACCAACCTGGCCAAAATGGAAGCAGCCAAAACATCAATCAAAACGGTATATGATTTTGACGCAAACCTGTTAAAGAATATAACCGCCGGCGTTTCATCGGCCATGCAGTTTGGCCGAAATATGTTCAAAGAAGCAGAAAATGCCCAGGAAAACATCCCAGCAGAACCGGAGGATACCGAGGATACGGATGAGACCGCCTTGCCCGAATCTTCAGAACCCTCCTTCTCCATGGCCCTGGCGATCAAGCCTGAATTTGAAAAAAAACTGGGCATAGAAATCTCCAAAGGCGCATTCCAGATCCTGTTCAAAGAAAAATTTTCCGAAGAAATTACAGGATACTTAACCGCCATCATAAACACCATTTTGACCAACGGGGTCGTAGGCAACAAAGAGATCCTTCTGGCCGAAGAGGAAAAAGGGATCACCCTGAGAACCATCCAGTCCAACAAAGAACGCGTTATCAGCAATCTCAAAGTGTTTTACGGGCCGGATCAGGCCAAGACCATGGTAAGGGTCGTGGGCCAGCCTATCCTGAAGGATGTCAACTACAGTTTGGCCAACCTGGTTGTTGATATCTGCCAGCGGCTTCTACGGCCTAATATCACCCTGAATAAAAACGAAACGAAAAAACGCATCCGGGAAGCCCAGGCGCAGATCAAACCCACCCTGTACCAGATCAAGGCGGGGGAAATGCTCATTCGGGAAGGCGAGCGGGTTGATGAACTCAAACTGGTCAAACTCAACGCGTTGAACGAGCAGGTCGAGGATAAGGATGTGATCATGACCATCACCGGCATCTGCATGTTCACCAGCCTTTTGCTCCTTGTGGTTTATTTTCTTTTTCTCAAAAACCATCCAAAGCTTAGCCGGGACATAAACAAGCACATGACCTTTCTGACCCTGGGCCTTTTGCTCTATATCGGATTTACTGAGCTTGCCGTGTACATTGCCCACGCCTCAAATCCGGAAATCTCCGGCAAAATTGCATCCAGCGCAATATACATGGTGGTGCCTTTACCGGCAGCGGCGATGATCACCTGTCTTTTCCTGGGGTTTGACATTGCGCTCTATTTTTCCCTGGTACTTTGCAGTTTATGCACCATATCCTTTGGCGGCGGGTTCCAGGTTTTTTTGTTCTTTTTTCTGTCCAGTGTTACATCGGCTTACTGGATCAAGGAACGAAACGAACGCCATCATTTCATCGTAGCCGGATTTAAACTGGCGTTTTTCAATGCATGCCTTGCCATTGCCCTGGGATTTTTCATGCCCTCCCAGGCACTGCCCTGGGCAACGATAGTGAAACAGGTGACAATGGCCGTGGGCGGCGGCGTTTTTGCGGCCATTCTGACGGTGGGGTTCACTCCGTTGATCGAAGTTTTGTTCAATTACACCACAGCAGCTAAACTGCTGGAATTTTCAAACCTGGACCAGCCCCTGATCAAAAAATTAATGATCGAAGCACCGGGCACTTACAATCACAGTGTCATTGTCGCAACCCTTGCCGAAGCCGCCGCATCGGCCATCCGGGCAGACAGTCTCAAGGCCAAGGTCATGGCGTATTACCACGACATCGGCAAACTGGACAAAACCATGTATTTCATTGAAAATCAGTCTGACGGCCGGAACCGCCATGACAAGCTTTCCCCGTCCATGTCCGCCTTGATCCTCATCGGCCATGTAAAAAAAGGCGTGGAAATGGCAAAAAAATACAAACTGGGCAATGAAATCGTGGAAGGCATCATCCAACACCACGGCACATCCCTGATAAAATATTTTTATAACAAAAGCCTGAAAGCCGGCAATGAAAACATCAATGAAGATGATTTCAGATACCCGGGCCCCAAACCCCAGACACGAGAGGCGGGCATTGTGATGCTTGCCGATGTGGTCGAAGCGGCCACCCGGGCCCTTGAGCGCCCGACTCCATCCAGGATAAAAGGCCGTGTCAAAGAGCTGATCAATGACATATTTGCCGACGGTCAGCTCGAAGAGTGCGAAATGACATTGAAAGATCTTCACCAGATCGCCAAAAGTTTCAATAATATTTTAACCTCTATTTATCACAGCCGCATTGAATATAATGACAAGCCCCAGGATAAGAAGAATGGAAAACCTAAAGATACTGATAGACAACCAGCAAGAGGAGAGGCTGCCAACAGCCCCCCTGCACAAAAAGACCGAACAGATCTTAAACGCCTTGGGTTGTGACGACCACGAGCTTTCCATCGTGATCACCGACGATGCCCAGGTCAGGGAGTTAAACCGGACATACCGGGGAAAAGACAAACCCACCAACGTACTCTCCTTCCCCATGCAGGAGGGAGAATTCTCAGACATCACCCCGGGGCTTCTCGGGGATGTGGTCATCTCCCTTGACACCGCCCGGGCCGAAGCCCAGGCAGCAGGAATTTCCACAGATGAACGAATGTCCCAATTATTGATACACGGCATTCTTCACCTGATTGGATTTGATCATGAACTGGGCGAAAACCAGGCCCTGGAAATGGAAGAGAAAAGCCTGGAACTGCTCAGGATCGTAGAACCCAATATCAATCTGACCGCATTTTAAAAATTATTAAGGATAAGAATATGGCTGAATTGGCTGTGAACGTAGACCATGTGGCCACCCTGCGCCAGGCAAGGGGTGCCAAATACCCGGAACCGGTCCAGGCCGCCCTGGCCGCAGAAACCGCCGGGGCAGATGCCATTGTGGTACATCTGCGTGAAGACCGCCGCCACATCCAGGAACGGGATGTTCGCCTGATCTCCCAAACGATAAAGACCCGGTTGATTCTTGAAATGGCCGCCACCAGTGAAATGCTGGGCATTGCCCTGGACATCAAGCCTGAAACCGTCACCCTGGTACCCGAAAAAAGAGAAGAGCTGACCACCGAAGGCGGTCTGGATGTCATTACCCATATGGAACACATCCGCCAGGCCGTATCCACCCTGAAAAATGCCGGCATCAAAGTCTGCATTTTCATTGACCCCGACCTGGATCAGATCAAAGTGGCCCACAAAATAGATGCCGATTCCATTGAGATACACACCGGCGCATTCTGCGATGCCGTAACTTCCTATGACCGGGAAAGGGAATACGCAAGAATTGTGGATGCGGCAAAAATCGGTACCCGCCTGAACCTAGGTGTGCATGCAGGCCACGGCATCTGTTACCAATCCATCAAAGCGTTCAAGGGACTTTCTGAAATCACTGAGTACAGCATCGGACATGCCATCATCTCAAGGGCGATTATGACAGGCATGGACACGGCCGTCAGGGATATGGCGCAATTAATTAAAGATCTGTGATTTACATTTGTTCCATTGATCTGATATAGTCATTTTTCAACTGGATTATTTCAACGTATTTAAAATATTTAAAAATACCGTAACACCATATTCCCCGGGGAATAAATGATCAAAATGCAACAGCCCCCAATGCACCAGGAAACGCTTCTCATCATTGATGATGAAATCTCCATCAGGGAGAGCCTGGCTGATTTATTTGAGGATAAAGGATACCGGGTTTTTACGGCAGAAAACGGACATATGGGCCTGGACCTGTTTTTCCGTAAAAATGTGGACGTGGTCATCACGGATCTGCTCATGCCGGTCATGGGCGGACTTGAGGTCATGCGCACCATCCACAAATCCGACCCGGATCAACCCATGATTGTGATTTCAGGCGCCGGCAAAAAACAAGATGTCATCCAGGCCCTTCAAATGGGTGCCAAAGACTATATTTCCAAACCCATCATCGACCTGGATATCATTGTTCATGTGGTGAAAAAAGTTTTTGAGAACAGACGTCTGGCAAAAGAAAACAAGGCCTATAGCGAACAACTGGCAAAAAGCGAACGACAGTACAGGACCATTACCGAACAAATTGCTGAAGGGGTCCTGACAGTAGATGCCCGGGAAAATATCACCTTTGTCAATCCGGCATTCTGTAAAATGATGGGGTATCCGGCAGACAAACTGGTATCAATGAACCTTGAGGAGATCTCCACCCGGGAAAGCTTTCAGGTGATACTTGAACAGACCCAGATCAGAAAAAAAGGCAAAACGAGCCGGTATGAAATCCAACTGGTACATGCGGATCTCCACACCGTACATGTGGAACTGACCTGCAGCCCCATTAACCAGGGCAAAGATCAAACCTATACAGGCACCATTATCATGGCCCGGGACATATCCCGGCGGATTAAACTACAGCGCCAGTACGAACAATTCATAAAATATCCCCAGGACATACCCGAACATGCCATCGCCATCTGCGCAAACTGCAAAAAAATCAGGGGCAAAGACAACCGGTGGAAAGATATTGAAAAGGCATTTGACCATTTAATATTTTCCCACGGAATATGCCCGGCCTGCTGCGATAAATTGTACCCGGACCTTAATTTTGAAGACACAGATACCGATTCGGGAAAAGGCTCAGCCTAACAACCCAGCCGAACGCGCCGCCCAGCTCACGCCGCATTCATTGTTGGACCCCGAAGAGACGTACTTACTTTTTAGAGATGTCGGACTGTTATCCATTAAAAACCCCTGCCCTGCCCACGCTAAAAGGTCTGCGTCATTGTAATCATTGCCCACGGCAGTCACCATTTCCCGGTTGACACCAAGCTGGTCGGCCAGCCATTGGGACGACGCACTCTTGCTGACCCCGGCAGAAAACACTTCTATCCACAACGATTTATGGTCCAAAGGAGATGTCGCTGGAATCACACTGAACCCTGACAGTTCACAGCGCAACGCATCTATATGCGTCCAGGGAAATCCAGCAGGTACAATGGCCAGAACCTCAGTGGACTGATCATAAATCATGTTTCCCGCCCCAAGGGGCGTGGCAAACTCAGAATACATATCCATCCGCCGCTGAAAATCCGGATTGATGCCGGATGTGGATTTAAACAAAAAATACGAGGTCTCGGGAATGGCTTTATGGACCATATAATCAAATCCATACCGGTCAAAGCACGCTGCAATTTCCAATGCCCCGTCCCTGGGGATGGAACAACAACGGATCAACTGGTTTTCAGGCCAGGCCATAATGCCGGCGCCTGTGGAAAAAATCAGATAATCCAGGGGCAGATCTTCAGGAGCAAGCCCCATATGCCCAAAGGCGCGCCTGAAGGAATAAAGGCTGCGCCCTGTGGCGATCACCGTAATCACACCGGCAGATCTCAACTCAGCCAGGGTATCCAGATCCCAGCCACGGATACGCCGATCGTCCGTGAGCAGCGTACCGTCAAAATCAGTGACAAACATTGCCGGCATGTTAAATTCGCCCTTTCAACGGGCTATTGCAAAATGAAAGCACTATAATCGTAATGTATCAGGTGCAGCCTACTTCTTTTTCTCCAGTGCGGCCCGCAAAATGCTTTCCATGGAGCCAAAAGAGGAACCTCCCTTGTCACTTTTTGCAAACTGCTTCCAATTACCGGAGGATTTCTGGTCCGGGGGAGAAAGGGTCATGCGCCGGCTATCCTCATCCACTTCCTGGATCAGCACCGGCAGGGTATCCCCGGGTTTGAGGGACTCAATTTTCCCTGCATCTGAGGACTGGCGGAGATTCGACATGGGCATCAGGCCGGTAATGCCGGGTTCCAAGCGAATAAACAGCCCAAAACCTTCTTTTTTCTCCAGGGTTCCCTCCACGACACTGCCCACGGAATACTTGGCCAGGACACCGGTCCAGGGATCGCCCGCCGCATCTTTCATGCTCAAAGAGATCCGTTTGCTGTCCATATCAATGGCCTTGATTCGGACCTGGACGCTATCACCGACGCTCACCTCGTCCTCGGGGCGAAGCACCCGTTTTACGTGGCTCATTTCAGATATATGAACCAGACCGTCAATGCCCGGAGCAATCTCCACAAACGCGCCGAAAGCGGTCAAACGGACCACTTTGCCGCTGACCTGGTCTCCGGAGCTGAAGGTCGTGCCGATGTTATCCCAAGGATTGCCAGAGGTCTGTTTAACGGACAAAGAAATTTTGGGAGAATCGGAATTGGGTTTTTCAATCTTTAACACCTTAACCGGTAGGATATCATTCACCCGGACCACCTCTTCGGGCTTTTCCACCCGGGACCAGCTCAATTCGGAAATATGGGCCATGCCTTCCACGCCGGGGGCAAGTTCAACAAAAGCACCGTAGGACATCAGCTTGATCACCTTGCCCTGGACCGTATCCCCTTCGGCCAGTTCTTTCATGAATGCGGCACGTTCTTCCTTGATCTGCTCATTGAGAAGGTCCCTGCGGGAAACAACAATATTTCTGCCCTTTTCCTCATACCGGGTAATCAAAAAATGGTGGGTCTGTCCCTCGTAATCCTCGGGGGTTTCCACATATTTGACATCAATCTGGCTCACCGGACAAAACGCCCTTTTACCCAGAACATCCACGGAGAAACCGCCTTTAACAACGCCGGTCACCCGGCCTTCAACCGGGGTGTGCCCGCGGTAGGCATCCTCAATCATGGCAGCCATCCCTGCCCCGGAAACAGCCTTGGACAAAATCACTTCACTTTCGCTCAGGGAGACCACATACAGTTTAAGGATATCACCCACTGAATACTGAAACTCACCATCTTCATCCAGCAGTTCGGACTTATCCACCACACCGTCTGACTTTGTCCCCGTGTCCAGATAAACTGAATTTTCTCCGATGGAAATGATCTGGCCTTCCACCATATCTCCGGGTTTGAATTCCCGGCCGATTTTTGAATCATAGGCATCAAGCATCTGCTCAAAACTCATCTCGTCGTTGCTTTGGTCAATGCCGTTGTCAGTGTTCTGAGTGTTGTCGTCCTCAAACCTGTCGTTCATTTTCTTCTCCCGGCCCTCAGGTTTTTAACTCTGACGGGTCCGTTGTTAAATTTAAGTTTTCGCCAAAAATTTAAATCATAATACAATCACTGAATTTTGTCGAAGCAAAACAATGTCTAATAAAACAGTTGAGCATAAATGTCCACAGTGGGTGTATTATACCCGAAAAAAACGAAAACCTTTATTGCCGCTTACATAAATCACATAGGTTTCAATGGCAAAATGGGGAAACATCTGCAAAGCATCGTTTTTATACCCAAGCACCTTAAGTGCATCCGCTTCAAGGGGTGCCCGAAGGGATAATATTTTATCCGCATCTTTTCCGGGCGTATACTTAAACTGAATAATGCTTTTGGTGTTTTTGTATTTATTGTGATACTTGCCGGTCATCTCCCAATCACTCCTGCCGGAGGGATAATTGACCTCCATGGAAAAGGTGAACCAGCGCGACAGATAACGGGTGTAAAGTTCATAAAAAGTACAGCGGACAAAATTTTCATTGATTTTGTCCCACGCCTGGGCCGGAAACTGGCCAAGATAGACCTTGTAAAACCCTGCAAACAATTTTTTCATATCGAGATCTGCAAGGTATTCCCGGAATATATCGGTATAGCCTTTTGAGACTTCGTACTTGTTAAGTTCATTGTATTAGTCGGTAAAAATTTCACGCAGGGTATTGTTGGGCAGACACATGGCAAAATCATCCAGGCAGGTCACCATGCCCAGATAAAACAGGGATACAGGATAATAATCCCGTTCAAAAAAATGCCGCATGTTGAACTTGGACACCAGTTGTTTGGTATCGTATGGCAACCGGTTGTCAAACACCAGGGCGTCCATCATGGCGTCGGTGTTTTCCTTGACCGTTGTCAGCCGCTCAATCCAGGAGATATCGGTTTTCAAGTTGTCGTCAATGAGTTCCCGGGGAATCTTGCCGTCATTTAAAACAAATCGTTTTAGAAAATAGGTAACAATGGTTGAGTTGAACAGGGTTTCTTCAACTTCCGGCACAAAGCGGTAGCCATTATAATGGGTATTCATGATCGCAAGGATCTCAGGCTTCCGGGAGGGATCAAAGCCAAAAGCATCAAATATCCAGGTAAGATAGTCCCGGGTCTCCGCATGGGTAAATCCCAGCATGTTCACCAGTTTTTCTTCGAGTGTAACGATTTCTGCAATATTAAACCCGGAAGTCAGATCATCAATGGTGATCGGCAATACGCCGGTAATAAATACCTTGCCCACACTCTGCAGCTCAATCCCGGATTTAATGACCTTGAAAAACGAACGCAGGAAAAAATCGCCGGTGGTGAGTTCCTTATAACGGTCGTCGTTGCGGGTGGTGATCAGTTGATTGGTGAAGTTATCATACTCATCAATGATAATGTAAAGTGGCGGTAGATCATTGTTGTTGATTTTTTCGATGATGATCTGTAATTGGTTTGCAATGGGCATTTCCCGGGTGATATTCAGATCACCCAGAAAATGGGCGTACCGGGACAGAAAGGTCTGGAGTGTCGCACCCTGGGTCACCGTAAAATTTTCTTCAATCACCTTGATATCCGGCTTGACACTCACCACGGAAAAATTCATCCTCAGCACCATAAAGCTGTTTTTTAGCGGGGTCGGGTGCCGGCCGATCCAGGTCTGCCCAAAAGGGAATCAAATTGATCCGTGAAGTTAATGTCGTAATAACACGCCAGGGTGGAACACCAAAGGCTTTTACCAAAACGGCAGGGACGCAGAAACACAGGCACCTGCCAATTTTCAAGCTCGGCTATGTAACGGGTCTTGTCCACATAATAATAGCCGTCATTGATAATTTGCTCAAAGCTGCTAACGGCGTAAGGAATTTTTTTCATGAAGGTCCTTAATCCATGCCATAAAGTTAGGCACTAAATATTTTATTTCATCAAGAAGTGCATGAAGAATATATATCGAAAAATGAATTTTCATGTCGTTTCTGCTCTTGGGTGGTAAAATTAAAATCATCTTAACTTTATGGCGATGGCTACCAATAGTGAAAGAAGTCAACGGCCATTACCGGCAAAGGTTACACACCACATAATAGACATATTTGTCGCCCTGCTATTCCTTAAAAGTTCTGATTCTTTACGATTTTAACGCTGTGCTCTGGGGCAAACCGAAGCGTAGGTTTGTCCCTATCAGCACTTTGTGTGAGCCGGGCACGGCACGTGTCATTAAGAGTGAGTCAAACGTAAACAATTTCAGAACGTTTGGCAAGTCTTAGACCAATCCTTATGGCGGCGAAGGGTGTAGTGGTAGTTCAACGGGGGTAAGGGTTAATGTGGCAGGAGCTTCCATCGACTAACCGGCCAAAGAACGTGAGGGGATTCCTTTATTTTTCCCTCACTTTTCTGGCTGCCCTCAATCCAAGGCGGTGTCATAAACCTTCCCACAGCATCATAGGCGTCATTCTAAAAGCCCCTATTGCATACCTACCCGAAGGTATGTATAATGCGCGCCACTAAATTAAGGGGAATCCATGGCGAGAAAAACAAAAAAAGAGGCACAGAAGACACGGCAGCAAATTCTGGATGCCGCGCTCAAGATCTGTTCTGAAAAGGGCTATTCAAAAACCACGTTCGTGGATGTTGCCAATGAGATAGGATTGACAAAGGGTGCGGTTTATTGGCACTTCAAAACAAAACCTGAACTTTTGGCTGCTATGATCTCATATGGTGAAGAAAAACAGTACAATCTCTTTGAAAATATGATGCTGGAAAGCGTAGCAGACCTGCGCCGGGGAATCGCCGAATTTGCCAATACCTTTGTTAGTGATGAGGAGGCCTGGAAGTTTGAGTTTTTCTGTGGTTTCCAGATTGAATGGTCAACCGAGCTCATGGCGGAAGTGCATGAAAAATTAGCGGAACTGCGCGTTGATCCAATGAAGGAGTTTGAAGAAAAACTTGTGCGGTTGCAGGAAAAAAGCGCGTTAAGTAAAGAAAAGGACGCCCGGGCCCTTGCGCTGTGTTTCGCTTCATCTTGGATAGGCGCAATGCATTTGGCCATGTACGGCGAATATGATCGGAATAAATTTGTGGAAGTGGTCCTGGAAAGTTTTGACCTGCTGTTCGGCCCGCTTTCCATCTGAGGCATCGCACGTCAATATAACAGCCACGGGCTGACCTGACATATCAATTGCAAGGCATAGCCCACAACAAAGCTTGAAAGATCTGAGTAACTTACCCAGACGTTCTTATAAAGGAGAAATCTAATGGGAAAGGCAGTAGGAAACGCGGTGATCGCGATCATTTTGATCGGCGTGGGTTATGTTATCAATCTGGTTATTCCTTCAGGCGACCAGGGGCCGGGCATGATGGAAATGGGCCAAATGCCGCCGCCTGCGGTGGTCGCAGTTGAGCTGAAAGAGCAGCCCCTGGATGTGCTTGACGACCATATTGCAACGGTGGAGCCGGTGCAGGAAGTTATGGTCCGCTCGGAAGTTTCGGGGTACATTGATGATGTCCATTTCACGGAGGGATCTTTTGTGAAAGAAGGCGACCTGCTCTTCACCATTGACCAGAAACAATACCAGGCCAAAGTTGACGTTCGCCAGGCAGAGCTGGCCAGTGCAAAAGCCGAACTGAACCGTGCAAAAAAATACTTCAAGCGTATGCGTGAGGCAAATAAACGCAGCGTTTCTCAGTCGAATCTCGACACTGCGGAAAGCGACCAGTTGCAGGCCGAGGCCAGCCTGAAACAGGCGGAGGCCAATTTGAACCTGGCCAAAATTGACTTGGGGTATGCCAAAGTGCGGGCTCCGATCAGCGGCCGAATCGGCTTGGCCAAGGCAACCAAGGGTAACTATGTCACTTCCGCCTCCAACGAACTTGCCCGCATTGTGCAAATCAGTCCCATCCGTGTAGTTTTTTCCATGACCGACCGCGCGTTCCTGGATTTTCGTGCCCAGGAACTGGCGGGTGCCTCTGACGATCAGGCTGCCCGCATTCGCCTGCCCAACGGTACACAGCTTCCGCTGATTGGCAAAAAAGAGTTCGACGACAACGTTATGAATGCCGAAACCGGTACCATGGCAGTCCGCTACCTGTTCGATAATCCCGACGGACAACTGGTCCCCGGCGGCTATGTCAACATTCTGCTTGGATCACGGAAACGCCCCATGGGCATCCGAATCCCCCAACGGGCACTGTTGCTTGACCCAAAGGGTTCCTATGTGCTGACAGTCAACGGAGAGGGACAGGTTGGCACCGCCCGGGTTGAGACCGGAGACTCGGTTGAAGGAGACTTTGTGGTGCTTTCCGGACTGAAGGCCGGTGACCGTATCGTGGTTGACGGTGTGCAAAAAGTGCGGCCCGGCATGACCGCCCAGGTAACTTTGCAGGAGGCCGGACAATGATTTCACGCATATTCATTGACCGCCCGCGCCTGGCGGGTGTGGTTTCCATTGTCCTGATGCTGGCAGGAATTCTTTCGATCACTTCCCTGCCCATTACCCAGTATCCCCAGGTCACCCCCCCGCAAATCGTGGTGCGTGCAAGCTACCCCGGTGCCAGTGCCGAAGTCATGGCCGACATCGTGGCCGGACCCATTGAAGATGCCGTGAACGGCGTACAAAACATGATTTACATGTCATCGACCTCTGACAATTCGGGAAGCTACTCGCTCACCGTAACGTTTGCTGTGGGCACTGATCCGGATATGGCCCAGGTAAAGGTACAGAACCGTGTGTCCCAGGCCGAACCTATGCTGCCCAGCGAAGTTGTGCAGCAGGGAGTAACGGTGGAAACCGAATCAGCCGACATGCTCGGCTTCGTGATTGTCCGCTCCCCAGACGCAAGTCTTGATGAACAGGTAATGAGTGACTACACCTATAAAATGATCCAGCCTGCCTTTGAACGTATCCCCGGCGTCAGCCGGGCACAGGTTTACGGTCCCAAATACAGCATGCGCGTCTGGCTTGATTCCGACCGCATCTCCGCACTCGGTATCGGCGTCGATGAAATAACGGCAGCCATACGCAACCAGAATGTGCAGGCCTCCATCGGCGCCATCGGCTCCACCCCGGACGACGGCTCAGGACAGGTTGCCTTTACCCTGACCGCCCAAGGACGGCTCAACGACACAGAATCCTTTGGCAACATAGTGGTGCGCACCGGCACAGACGGTGCCGTGGTCTACCTCAAGGATGTGGCACGCATCGAAAAAGGCTCTGACAACTATCTATTTTCCGCCAAATACAACAACGCACCCTGTGTGGCGCTGGGCTTAAGCCGGACTCCGGGTTCCAATGCCCTTGACACCATGGATGAGCTGCAGACGGTAATGAAACGCCTCAAAAAGGATTATCCCGAAGGCCTTGAAGCCGTGCTGTCCTATGACGCCTCGAAATTTGTCCGCACCAGCATCCGTGAAATCGTATCCACCCTGGCGCTGACCTTTCTGCTCGTGGTTATAGTCTGTTATGTTTTTTTGCAGAACTGGCGCGCCACATTGATTCCATCCATCACCATACCGGTCTCGCTATGCGCCACCTTCATGGTGCTGGCTGCCCTCGGCTACAGCATCAACACACTGACACTCTTTGGCCTGGTACTGGCCATCGGCCTGGTGGTGGATGACGCCATCGTGGTGGTTGAAAGGGTTATGGAGCTGATGGAAAGCGAAGGGCTGGACCAAAAAAGTGCAGCCATAAAAGCGATGCAGCAAGTCAGCGGAGCGGTCATTGCCACCACGTTGGTACTGCTGTCCATTTTTGTTCCCATCGGATTTATGGCAGGCATCACCGGCAAAATTTACCAGCAGTTCGCAGTGTCGATTTCAGCAGCGGTCTTCTTTTCCACGCTCAACGCCCTCACACTCAGTCCTGCGCTCTGTGCGACCTTTCTTCAGGTGTCTAAACCCGAACAACGGGGGCCGAAGCACTGGTTCAATACCGTACTAAACCACGTACGGGGCAGCTATGTCTCCGCCAGCATCTTTATTGCCCGCAAACTGATCTTGACCACCCTGATCCTGCTTGGTGTATTCGGCGTTACCTATTTCCTGTTCAACACCAGCTCGTCATCCTTCCTGCCCGATGAAGACCAGGGCGTCATTTTCGGGATGGCACAGCTGCCCGAAGGCGCCACCCGAACCCGCACCGAGGCACTGCTGGAGCATGTGTTGACACCGCTGCAGGATGAACCGGGAATTGAGTACACCATTCAGGTCACCGGATTCAGCATGATGGGCGGTTCTGCCGAGAATGTGGCCTTCTTCATGTTCGGCCTTGACCATTGGAGCAGGCGAGAATCTCCCGGATTGAGCATTACGGCCATCCAGCAAAAACTGCAGGGACGCCTGGCTGCGGAGCCGGGCGCCCAGCTCAACCTGTTTGTGCCCCCTGCCATCATGGGTCTGGGCAACAGCGGGGGCTTGGACATTCGTCTTCAGGCCACAGGGGACAACGATCCCCAGCAGCTCCAGTCTGTTATGAACAACTTTTTGATGCAACTTAACATGGCCCCGGAAATTATGTTCGGCTTCAGTGCCTATTCCGCTGCAACGCCCCACCTCTATCTGGATGTGAACCGCACCAAAGCCGCGTTGATGCAGGTCGATGTCAGCACTATTTTCAATGCACTGCAGAACTATATGGGTTCATTTTATGTGAATGATGTCAACTTTGACGGACAGGTGAACAAGGCCATTATCCAGGCTGACTGGGCCCACCGGAAGAACATTGAGGCCCTGGACAATATCCATATAAAGAGCCGCACCGGTGCCATAGTACCACTGGGCAGCCTGGTTAAGATAAAAACCACCCTGGCACCGCGAATGGTCGAACGCTACAACAAGTTCCCGGCCGCCGGCATCACTGCTTTTACAGCACCGATGGTCAGCAGCGGCGATTCGATGTTGAAGGTTTCCAAGCTTGCAGAAACAACATTGCCCGAAGGCTATACCTTTGACTGGTCGGGATTGAGCTACCAGGAAGCCACCGCCGCAGGATCAGCCAACCTGATTTTCCTTATGGCCATTATCTTTGCCTATCTTTTTCTTGTAGCGCAATATGAAAGCTGGACCACGCCGCTGCCGGTAATCCTTTCAACCTCAGTGGCCGTGCTTGGCGCCCTGGCCGGTCTGATAGTGGTCAAATTACCACTAAGTATCTATGCCCAGCTCGGTGTGATTCTGCTGGTGGGCCTGGCCAGCAAAAACGCGATTCTTATCGTTGAATTTTCCAAAGCCCGGCGGGAAGAAGGCCTGTCCATCATTGATGCGGCCGCCGATGGGGCCAAGCAGCGGTTCCGTGCCGTATTGATGACCGCCTTCACCTTCATCCTTGGCGTGCTGCCCATGGTGTTTGCCAGCGGCGCCGGCTCTGCCAGCCGCCAGGTCATCGGTACCACGGTGTTCTCCGGGATGGTAGCCGCCACCTTGTTTGGAATTTTGCTGATTCCGGCACTTTTTGTGATGTTCCAGAGGTTCCGGGAAAAGATGTAC
The DNA here is from genome assembly GCF_963666145.1 of uncultured Desulfobacter sp. NCBI lineage: Bacteria > Pseudomonadati > Thermodesulfobacteriota > Desulfobacteria > Desulfobacterales > Desulfobacteraceae > Desulfobacter > uncultured Desulfobacter sp. Next base: position 1,983,309 of record NZ_OY762614.1, read on the forward strand.
GTCGTGCGTAACCGCTGGACGACGAAGAATATCTCCGTGTTGCTGGTATTATTATTGCCGGTGATCATGACCGGTTGCATGACAGTGGGACCGGACTATCAGCGGCCGGCCCTTCCGGATATTCCCGACACACGGGAAGTGGAGGTGGATGCGGCCCAATGGTGGAACCAATTCAATGATCCGGGGCTGACCGATATGGTCCAACGGGCGTTGAACAACAACCACGACCTCAAGACAGCAGTGGCCCGGGTCCGCCAGGCCCGTGCCCAGCTGGCCCGGACCAGGGCCGCCTACGGGCCGACCGTCGATCTAAGCGGCAGTATCACCCGCTCCGAGTCTTCGGCAAACGGTATGTCGGACACCGGTGCCACCACGCTTTACAGCACCGGATTCGATGCTGTCTGGGAAATAGACATTTTTGGCGGGACCAAGCGTGCCGTTGAAGCGGCCCTTGCGGACTGGGACGCGATCCGGGTCGGGCTGGATGATGTCCGGGTCAGCGTGGCCGCAGAGACAGCGATCGCCTATCTCAGCATCTGCACCTACCAACACCGACTGACCGTATCCCGGGCCAACCTGGAAGCCCAGCAGGAGACCTTTGAAATCCTTTCCGACCGTTTTAACGCCGGCTTAAGCAACGGACTGGCCGTACAGCAGGCGCGTTATAATCTGGAAAGCACACGGGCCGCAATCCCCACCCTGGAAGCCGGACTGGAGAGCGCCCGGAATGCTTTATCGGTATTGGCAGGCGAGATGCCGGGCGCTTTGCAGATCCCTAATATCGACCGGATACCGCAATCTGATCTGGTGCTTGAAGGCATTCCCGCAGACCTGTTGCGCCGCCGCCCGGATATCCGGCGCGCCGAGCGAGAGCTGGCAGCCCAGACCGCACGAATAGGTGTTGCCGTGGCCGATCTTTATCCCAGGTTTACACTGACCGGATCCATCGGGCTGGAGTCTTTGCAGGCATCTACCCTTTTCGAGTCCGACAGTGGGAAATACAGCATTATCCCCGGCATACGCTGGCCGATTTTCTACTCCGGTTCTATCCGTAATAATATTAAAATTCAGGAAGCGGTACAGGAACAGTACCTGTATGCGTACGAAACTGAAGTGCTGAATGCCGTTCAGGAAGTGCGTGATGCGCTGATAAATTACCGTAAGGAAAAAGAACGCAGCGCTTCGCTCAGGGACGCTGTTGAAGCTGCCCGTGCTGCGGAAGAATTGGCCCAGGATCAATACCGCAATGGCCTTTCCGACTTCAACAATGTGCTTGATGCCCAGCGTTCGCTGCTCAGCTTTCAGGAAGAGCTCGCCGTCAGCGAAGGCATGGTAAGCCAGAATACCGTTCGGTTATACAAGGCACTGGGGGGCGGCTGGAGTTCTCTTGAAGAGTAGTCCTATTGGCGAGCATTGATGGTATGAAAAAACTCAATTTTGAGTTTCAGCCTCCTCAACAATAACAGATCAAGTACGCATGTCCACTGTATAGGCATTTCCCGAGCATTTCTAAAAAAAGCCCAGATGTTTACCCCGAAAATTTTGTATACTGTCTTTGTCCTGATCCATCAGGATGATTCCAACATTTTTAAAGGAGGGCATCATCATGAAAATGTCACAGGCAATATCCATGTGACTCTGCGATCCTATCAAAAACATTTCGAGTTTCCAAGTTGCCGCCCTGGACAATCTTGGAACGAGATGCCGTTGATGAATTCATTTTCAAAACGGAGAGCCCCAGAAACCGGCTGATGCTTGAATTGATGGCAAGGGGTGGAATGAGGATCGGTGAAGTTTTGAAATTGAAGCCTCAGGATGTTCAGGATCGGAAACTTCATTTGCGCAATCCCAAGAGTGGCCGTACATCCGAAGTCGTTTTTATTCCCCAAAAGGTGGCAGACAGGCTGCGTGATTATATTGCCGCTGAAAATATCCTGGATGATAAGCGTATTTCCCCTCTGGGATATACCCGGGCCAGGGAGATCGTTAAAAGCGCCGGCAAGAAAATCGGAATTGATGTAAAGCCACATGATCTCAGGCGGCATGCAGCCACTTATGCCAGCCGATCAGGCGTTCCGATTGAAATCGTTTCAAAAATTATTCTCAGGCACTCTAACTTGTCCACTACCCAACGGTATCTTGGCAAAGTCAGCGATACTGAGGCCATGTATTGGATCGAGAATATTTACCGGTAAAAATCGGAGGGGATTGGAGTGATCCCAATCCCCAACAATAGAAACGCCAGTGCTCATGGGGTTTTCAGAGACAATACAGTTTTTTCATAGACATATCCATTGTACTCTCATTTCTCATGACTATTCAAATTAAGTTAATTGTACTCGATTAATTTATTAAAAAGCTTGATCTTTAATAAACGGCGGTGCTATACAGCAAATCTTTAACATTGGAGATTACAGTGAAATACCACAAATCAGCCAAACAGGCCTATTATTGCGGATATTACATATCCGGGTGCCGTGGTGTTTATTTACTGATCTAACATAAACCATAAACAAAATCAAAATTTCAATGCTGCGAGCCGAAAATGCCTGCAGCATTTTTTATTTTAAGGGCTGCAACACATTTTCGGGTTGTAGCCCTTTTTTTATTTTTTTCGCATAGGAGTATTGAAAATGAATGTATTAGATATTTTAAAAGAACGTGGTTTTATCGACAACCAAACTCATGGGGAAGAATTGGAAGGTTACCTGACAAAGAAAAACAGGCATTGCTATATAGGCTTTGACCCCACTGCCGACAGCCTTCACGTGGGGCATCTGGTTCCAATCATGTCCCTTGCGCATATGCAGCGGAATGGGCACATCCCAATAGCCCTTGTCGGAGGGGGTACAGGCCGTATAGGTGATCCGAGCGGAAAAAATGAGATGCGTCAGATGATGACTTTAGATACCATTGAAAAAAACGTTCAAAGTATCAAAAAACAACTGTCGAGATTTCTTGATTTTGACGAAGGTAAGGCCATTCTGGCGAATAATGCCGATTGGCTTGCATCTCTTGAATATATTCCCTTTCTCAGGGATATTGGTCGGCATTTCAGTATAAATAAAATGATCAAAGCAGAAAGCTATCGCCACAGAATTGAATCCGAATGTGGATTAAGTTTCATTGAGTTTAATTACATGCTGTTGCAGGCATTCGATTTTTTAACACTTTTTGACGGGCATAACTGCATGCTTCAAATGGGGGGAAGTGATCAATGGGGAAATATACTTGCAGGTGTTGAACTGATTCGCAAAAGCAGACAAAAAACGGCATTTGGTATCACCTACAAATTGATTACCAAAAGTGACGGGAGCAAAATGGGAAAAACTGCTGGTAATGCTGTCTGGCTTGATCCTAAAAAAACATCGTCCTATGAATACTACCAATTTTGGATGAGTACAGATGACAGGGATGTGGAGCGTTTTCTATCACTTTTTACTTTTCTCCCTATGCCGGAAATCAAGCAGGTCAACAAATTGATTGATGCCGAATTAAATCAGGCAAAAGAAATCCTGGCGTTTGAGAGCACTTGTCTGGCCCACGGCAGGGAAGCTGCCCTAAAAGCTCAAGCCTCTTCTTCTGCTGTTTTTGGGAATCGTATCATTTCTGAAAAGATTCTGCCTTCATCCAGTATTCCCAGGGAAAACAGCAATAAAAGCTCAGTTGCACTACCGACAACCTGTGTGCCCTTCAAAAAGTTTGCGAAGGGAATTCCAGCCTACGAACTTTTCTTCCGCACCGGGCTTACCCAATCTGGTGGGGAGGCAAGACGCCTGATTAATCAGGGTGGCGCATATATTAATGGAGAGACGATTACAGCCTTTGATGTATTAGTTACTTCCGACCATCTTAAAGATGGAGAAATTATTTTAAGGGCAGGCAAAAAAAGGTTCCATAGAATTCAGATAGAAAAAGAATAACGCCAGACACATAAAGGATCAGTCCTCAAAAAAGCGCTGACTTAAGCTGGGGGAAAGATTGAGGGCCAGGATGTTGCCGTGCACCTGCTTGGTCTTCCCCCCGAGCATCCTGAGGGGAAAAATGAAAAAACTGGGAATCCCATACGGAAAAACAGCTATTGGACTCTGCGGCGGTGCCCATTTACCATGATGCCGGCATAACACATCAGGCCGGTGCTGATGGGGCTAAACGGGCATAATGCCCGGTAATCCAGCACGGATATATCCCGGGCATATGGCCAGGGCATCAGGGTCAGCCCGGCCAGGATGAAACAGGCCAAGGTGGCAACCTTCAATAATACCGGATCCATTTTATATTTTTCCACGATATACTCCTTTCATAAACGGTCAAGGCCTGCACCTCGGATTCCCTTCTGAAACGGGCTTTTCATCCCCGGGCTCCTGGTGGCCAAACTGGTTGCACGGAAATCCCAGGATGATCAGGCCGTTGTCCTTATATTCCCGGTAGAGCGATTCCAGCGGTCAGGCCGCATTTACCGGCTGTATTAACCACAAGCCCCGCTTTGCCCCGGTAAACATCCATACTGACCGCTTTGCCCTACAGGCTGTCAGCCGAAAAATCATAGAGGTCTTTATTTATTTTAAATTCCATCAGTTAGACGTTTTTATGAAGTGGTCCGGGGACGCAGGCATAAAGCATCCCCCCCCCCGGATGTTTTCTTTATATTGCCAGGGGCACCCCTTATTGATCCGGGTTACGCGTCTTTTGTCCCGGAAACTTTTTGGGGATCTGCCCATTGCGTAATATTGTTGCCGAAATGAACGTAAAGGCCGTCACTGTCATCCACCGGGATCCAGTATGAATCCACAATGCCAAGGGTGTCATTGTGGACTACATCTCTTTGGGCTTTGCCTTGCTTGCGCATCACCGGGGCTTTGCACCCCTTGCACATCCGGCCTGTCCCGTTCAGGGAGAAGCAGTTGATGCCGGGTTCTATCCCAAGGTCCTGGGCCACTTTGTTCACCGCAACGATCTCATGTTTTTGGTTCAGCAGCAGGGCCGCTTCCGGATAGTTGCCCCACATCTGCCTAAACGTGTGGATAACGTGTGTGTTCTGTTCTGCCATTTTGATTCTCCATTATTTAAAAATTGATAAATTATCATTTCGGGTATATCATTCCCTATGATGAAAGCATGATAGCAGAATGGTTCTCTACGGTCTTTCATTATTGGCTACAATTATTATCGAATCGGGTAAATTATTATGTACTGGAGCATGACGCTGGATCTTAAGGAATCTTTAGGGTGGCATTCCCATGAAGTATATGAGTTGCTGTACTGCCGAAAAGGGCGGGGACATATCATTTTTGACAATCAGGATATTTCATTTCAAGGCGGCCGCTTCATTCTCATCCTGCCGGAAAGCAGGCATCGATTTCTTTTCGGACAGGATGAGTCGGCGGATTTAAAAATTCTGTGCCTTACGGCTGCGGATGCGGCCATTCATCTTTCCTCCTCATTATCAAACTGGCTCCAAAATATTAAAAAGACCCCGGCGGTTTTTTCCGACCATGAAGAAGACAGTGAGTTTTCAGCTCTTTTTGACAAGATCCCGGACGCTCTCGGGGAGACAGAAAAAAAGGACCTTGATATTATCTGGGGCAGAATCGGTCTTATCCTGGCCATTCATTTCAAAAACCAGGGAGCAGGCGACATGGACAGCCAGGGGCGTCATGGAGACACGGTGGATCGTATCTGCAACTGGATAGACGACAATTTGGCAGAACAACTCACCCTTGATATGATCGCATCCGAGTTCGGCATGTCCAGAAGCTTGCTTACCAGGGAATTTAGAAAATTCACAAGCATCAGTATTGTTGAATACATGAACATGCGAAGGCTGCAGACGGCGGGTGCCCTACTTGCGAAAACAGGAAAAAGCATTACGGAAGCCGCCTTGGAAAGCGGGTTCTCAAGTATCGGGAACTTCTATCAAAAATTTAAAGCGCTATATGGTGTGACGCCGTCGGAATTTAAAAAACAGCTTGATCTTCAAAGATAGATGGGTGCTTTCATATTTGGTAGAAATATTTGACCAGCCACCAATGGTATCAAACCAATCTCTATAAAGAGAATACTATTATGTGTATCGCCCGATTTTCAATTCCTAACGATTCGATTTTTCCTGGGGAGTTCAATGATGGTATTAAACCGGGCTATTTGAAATTCTGATGCCATCACCAATAATAGATCAAAGTAACGTCCTATAAAATATGCTTCGTGGATTCAAATTCCCCGTTGCGACCCAGGCGATAATCAGGATATTCTCCAATTGACTGAAGGTTAAAAAGAAAGCCTCTTAAAAATTGATTCTATATCGAAACACTAAAATTAAACAGAATTTAGGGGATGTTATGAAGTATAAAGGATCTTGCCTTTGTGGTGAAATTACTTTTGAAATAATCGGAGAATTTGAAAGCTTTTTTCTTTGCCATTGCGAACGTTGTAGAAAAGATACTGGCTCAGCACATGCTGCTAATTTATTTTCTTCTTCAGCTAAGTTAATATGGCTATCGGGCAAAGATAAAGCTAAAACCTTTGATTTCAAATCAGAGGGGCATATAAAAAGCTTTTGCTCGAATTGTGGATCAGCTCTTCCCAATATACAGATGGATGGAGATCTGTTGGTTGTTCCAGCCGGAAGTCTTGACAGTGATGTGCAAATGGAACCTCAAGGCCATATTTATTGGAGGAACAAAGCAAATTGGGACAATAATTTGGAAAAGGTTGCCAAATTCGACCAACTGCCAAATCAAAACAACATGTAATATCCATGACAAAAGCAAGTAATACCAAGTTCACAATAATGCTATGAGCCCTCGCCCGCCCCCATTTCAGAACAGCATTCAATAGCAGAAGTATTGTGGGAAGATGAACCCGTTCTGCTTAAAAGGCAAGAGTCTGCTTCACAAATCAGCCAGCACCTGAAGCAAATTTTTTGCCATTGCCGGCGTAATGCCGGGAAGTGCGGCAAGAGATTCCGGTGACTGGTTTCGGATATTGTCAATCCCCTTAAACGTGGTGAGCAGCAGCTTCTTTTTTTTGGGGCCGATGCCGGGGATTCCGTCAAGGACGGAGAGTTTTCCCCGCTTTTCCCGGCGGGAGCGCTGGAAGGTAATGGCCGACCTGTGGGCCTCATCCCGGATCTGTTCCAACAGAAAAAGTGCCTTGGCCGACTGGGCTGTGTTCAAGGGATTGGAGCGCCCCGGCAGATAGACCTTGTCAGCCTTCTCCCCCTTATCTGAATCCTTTTTGGCCAGGCCTGCCAGGGTAAACTGCCCTTCCAGCCCCAGTTCCTTGACCACGCTGACGGCCATGGACAATTGCCCTTTACCGCCGTCCACCACCAGCAGGTCCGGCAGGGGCATATTTTCCCGGTCATGTTGAAATCGGCGGGTGAGGACATGGGTCATATAGGCATAGTCATCCTGCTGCTCAATATCCTTGATAATAAACTTACGATAGGCGCTTTTATCAGGCCTGCCGCCGGTGAACACCACCATGGCCGCCACGGGATCTTTGCCCTGGAGATTGGAATTATCAAAGCACTCCATGCGCTCGGGCAACCGGGCCATGCCCAGAAGGTGCTGGAGCATGGTCAGGGCTGCCGTTGCCTCTTCTTCACGGGCCAATATTTTTTCAAGTTCCGCCTTGGCGTTAAATCGGGCCATATCGGCAAGCCGTTTTTTCTCCCCCCGGAGCGGATAGTGGAAATGCACCCGGTGATCCGCCATATCATTAAGCCGGGCTTCGGCACGAATCATGTCGTCGGATGGCTGACTGAACAAAACCGAGCCGGGAATCTGGGCGGCTTTCTCGTAATACTGAATCACAAAGGCCGCCAATACCTCATCCGGTTCCTTGAATCCAAGATCCAGTGGGTAATAGGCTGTGTTTATCAAGTACCCGGATCTCACCTGCATCACGGTAACCACCGCCCGGTCCCGGTCCCAGGCAAGCCCAAGAACGTCCCTGTCCTGCCCGTCCGCACACACCACCACCTGGCGCTCCATGATCCGCTCCACGGCAAAAATGGTGTCCCGGATCTGAGCCGCTTTTTCAAAGGCCTGGTCAGCAGCATATTCCGCCATCTCAAGGCGCAGTTTCTTAATTACCTCCCGGGTCCGTCCCCGCAGAAACAAGACAGCATCCTTCACCCTGGCCTGGTACTCCTCTGGGTCCACCTCATTGCAGCACAGCCCCAGACATGCCTTGATCTGGTAGTTCAAACACGGCCGGGACCGGTTTTTAAACTGGGCGTCCCGGCACTTTCGAAGTTTAAAAATCCGCTGAATCTGCTTTAAAGTTTGATTCACGCTCTTGGAGGAAGAGTATGGACCCAAATAAAGCGCTTTATCTTTTTCGATGCGCCGCACCCGCTGGATGGCAGGATAGGGTTCATTCATATCAATACGCAGCAGTGGATAATTCTTGCCGTCTTTAAGAAGAACATTATACTTGGGAGAATTTTTCTTGATCAGGTTGGATTCTAGGATGAATGCTTCCTGGTCCGACTGGGTGACCACCAATTCAAAATCAGCAACCAGAGCCAGAAGCGCTGCCGTTTTGGGCTCGGGCTGATCTTTTCTCACAAAATATGAAGCCAGCCGCTTTTTTAAATCCTTGGCCTTGCCCACATAAAGGATTTTTCCTTTTTTATCCCGCATGAGATAAACCCCGGGAGCATGGGGGGCCTGGTCGTATTTTTCTTTTATTTTCTCAGGAACAATCATCGGGCTGTCTTAAATACGTTCAACAAATTAAGTTATCATCCAGTTATGGTTATTAAATTCCGCCCACTTCGTTTTGAACAATAAAGCTTATCGTCCGCTAATTTCAGCATGTATGACAAATCTTTATCTGTATTAAAGGAGATACCGATACTAACTGTCACCGCCAATTTTTGATTTGTGTCACCATAAGTTATTTTTTGGGTTTGAATAAGGGATCTTAAAGCATTAAATCGCTCCCCAATTTGAGTTCGAAAAAGATTTTCATCTTCCCCATCCCGGCCGGATATCAAAATACCAAACTCTTCTCCGCCCAGTCGAGCTAACAACTCATTTTCTTTCACAAAATTTTTAAATATTTCCGCCAATTTTTGGAGAACCAGATCACCTGCATCATGGCCATAGGCATCATTGATCTTTTTAAAATGGTCAATGTCAATCATTGCACAGCACAAACACCGATCAGCCTCCCGAGATGACACGAAGAGTTTTTTCCCCTTTTCAAAAAAAAACCTGCGATTATAAAGGCCTGTGAGATAATCTGTCATTGCAACCAATTTAGTTTGTTCAATTAAACAAACATTTTCAATACACTGGGCGACACGACAATAAAATTCTTCTCTAATAAAGGATTGTTTAATAATAAAATCATTGGCACCACTTTTAATAAACTGAGCAGCCATGGTTTCGTCTCTTTCCGAGGACATTCCAATAATGGCAAGTTCTTCTTTTTTACTGGTTATAACGGATTTGGGGGACCCGTCCGTAAGCCTCCCAATGAAGCTGAAATCAAAAGGTTCTGAAGCCAATTCTCGTGGTATTGGAATCCGTTCACTCTTTCAAAAGAACTCACATGGCCCTTTTGCTTTACCGTCCACGGATTGAGTGGAGCAAAATTTTGGATAAGAGCCCAGGCACGTATACTGAGATTGGCCGATTTCATAGTGCCATGAAAATACTTGGTGCTGAATAAATGACGGTCCATCCGTTGCATCAGCCGGTCAACCATGTTGCTTGTTCTATGTGCACCAGGAAAATCATAAGCTTCGGAAAACTGTGGAAGATTATCCTTGAGCTTCTTGATCTTGGCTGAAATTACGTCTGGGATTTCGTTCTGCGTATTTTGACAATGTTCGGAAAGCCTCCGAACTCTCTGTGAGAATGCCCCCTTAGACTCTGCCCGAAAGCAGTCCCATAACCTGGTCGCCATATCCAGGAAATGCTCCTTATATTTTTTGCGTGAGCGATCACGTATGCCAATATATATGTGTAAGAAGCAGGATAACACAGTTATCTTGGGGAACAATTTTCTCCAGGCTTTCTGCGTTGACCGCCATCCGTCGGTATTGACAGTTTCTGGCTGATATCCCGGATTAATACATTCAGCCTCCTCTTTAAATACCCCGTAAGCTTTTTGGAGGTCTTTGCCGGAGGCCGTTTCGGAAACACTGGCTCCTAAAATACAGTTTTTCCCAGCCGTCGTTGCAATATAGGTCTTTTCTCCCAAAAGACGAGTATGCTTTTCATCAGCAGAAACATGTTGGGGTAATGTATCTGGGGATTTAATCGTGGTTCCCACAAGACTATGTCGGCCAAGGGATGCTTCAAGGCGATACCAATACATGGAATTTTTACCGAAGCAGTAACTCAAAGCCCAAAACGGGACTGCAAACTTCCGCAAAAATAACGGTTTCTCAACATCTTTTACAAGACCACTCATATAGGGCATGGCAAACGAAGGTCGTATGGTATAACTGACACCTGCTATTACAATTCTCCTGATTTTCAATTTCAGTTTTTTGGAGAATCGGATCTCCTTCATTTTGTATCCGTTAGTGATTTCAACGGGGAAAAGCTCGGGATATTTCATGATTACCATGTCTAATACCATCCGGAATTGGGCTGCCTGCTGGATAATGATGTAATATTGTGCTTGACAAACATTCATACAAATAGTTCGATTCAGTCGGGGAGCGGTGGTAGAGGAGGAACTCATCATTTTCCTTATTTGTTATCGTTGCTGTTGGCGCTTCAACCATAACTCAGGAAATGATTTTTTTCAGTCTATTTCATCGCTCTCCGGCTCTATCCCCCAAATCCGTTATAATCAGCTTTTTTAAAAGTTTCGCGGATAGTTTTACACAAAGTGCACCCATCCATTTCAGGCATATTAAAATCCGTAATTACCAACTTGATTCCAGGGTAATGTGTTAAAGCTTCAAGCGCTTCCTTGCCGTTTGTAACAGAGATAAGCTTGTATTGATGCATATATAAAAGATCAGAAATAACGCTACGAAAGAAAGAAGAATCATCTACAATTAGAATGATATGATTCTTATTTTCCCTCAATTTTTTAAGTGATGATAAAAGGTAACCCAAACTATTTTGGTCCTTTTTCACAATGTAATCCACGATTTTTTTAGACCAGACAAATTTTCTTAATTCTGAACTTACACAACCTGTAAAAACAATTGACGGAATACCTTTCTGAGTCACAATATCAATAATTTCACCATTTGCGGCATCTGGAAGCACAAAATCAAGAACTGCTGAAGAATAGTATTGCTTCCCATCTAAACAGGAAAGCGTTTCTTCCAAAGTCTTTGTCCAGACAACAGGTTCTTTAATTTCCGATTCAAGCGCATTAACAAGCCCTTTCCCAAAAGCCAGGTCATCTTCGACCAATAGTATTCTCTCTTTCTTTTTTTCAGATGACTTCTTCATAAAAAAAACGTCCTTTTAAGGATAAAATTCTTATTCAAAAAAACAATCTGACTATTTTGAGACGAATCATGGTTGGGCTGTTTTGATCTTTTTCAACTCTAGGATTTTGTCCCGATATTGTGCGGCCTGCTCAAATTCCAAATTTTCAGCGGCTTCATTCATTTTTGTCTCAAGGTCTCTGATCACATCATCCAAATTCAGCTCCTCGGCATCATAAGCCTTGAGCTCCTCGTTTACGGCGGCCTCAATTGTATTGGCATTCATGTCGGCCATGGTGTAATCAAAGGCGTTGATCTTTTTATTGATGGTGGCGGGTGTAATGCCGTGGGCCTGGTTATAGGCTTGCTGGATCTTGCGGCGGCGCTCGGTTTCCCCCAGGGCCTTTTTCATGGAGCCGGTCTCTTTTTCCGCATACATGATCACCCGGCCATAGGCATTACGGGCGGCCCGGCCGAAAATCTGAATAAAGGAGCGGAAGGAGCGTAAAAATCCTTCCTTGTCCGCATCAAGAATGGCCACAAGGGAGACTTCCGGAATATCCAGGCCTTCGCGCAGCAGATTTATTCCGATGAGCACATCAAACAGGCCCCGTCGAAGGTCCTGGATGATATCAATGCGCTCCACCGTGCCGATGTCCGAATGCAGGTATTTTACCTTGAGCCCCAGATCCGAATAGTAATCGGTAAGGTCCTCGGCCATACGTTTGGTCAATGTGGTTACCAGCACCCGCTCCTGGGCCTCCACCCGTTTAAGGATCTCCTGGTACAGGTCATCCACCTGGGTCTTGGCATCCCGGATTTCCACCGGGGGATCAAGCAACCCCGTGGGCCGGACAATCTGCTCGGCCACCCGGACGCCGGCCTTTTCCATCTCATAGTCCCCGGGGGTGGCCGACACAAATATGGTCCGGGGCACCAGATCCTTGAACTCTTCGAATTTCAGGGGGCGGTTGTCCACGGCAGAGGGCAAGCGGAATCCGTGTTTAACCAGAGTCTCTTTCCTGGACCGGTCCGCCTTGTACATGGCCCCAAGCTGTCCCACTGAAATATGGCTTTCGTCAAAGAAGAGCAGAAAATCCTTATCTATATAATCCAGCAGTGTAGGCGGCGGTTGGCCCGGAGACCGGCCTGTAAGATGCCGGGAATAATTTTCAATGCCGTTGCAATATCCGATCTCCTCAAGCATCTCAAGATCGTACCGGGTGCGTTCTTCCAGGCGCTGGGCCTCCACCAGTAAATTCTGTTCATTTAAAAAGGCCAGCCGCTCTTTGAGCTCGGCCACAATACTCTCCACGGCCTGCTTCCGGGTCTTTTGGTTGGTCACGTAATGGGACGCCGGATAGATGGCCATCTGATCAAATTGTTTAATCACCGTACCTTTCAACGCATCAATTTCACTGATCTCTTCGATGGTGTCACCAAAAAAATCAATGCGCACGGCCTTATTTTCCTCGTAGGCAGGGAAGATCTCCAGCCGGTCCCCCCGGACCCGAAAAGTGCCCCGGTGAAAATCCACGTCATTACGGGTGTACTGGATGTCCACAAATTTTCGGATCACATCTTCCCGGGAAATATCCATGTCCCGTTCCAGAGTCACCCGCAGATCCAGATACTCCTCGGGCGCACCCAGGCCGTAAATGCACGAGACCGATGCCACCACGATCACATCTTTGCGGGCCAGAACGCTCCGGGTGGCCGAGTGCCGCATTTTATCGATCAGTTCATTGATCGACGAATCCTTCTGGATATAGGTATCCGAAGACGGAATATAGGCTTCGGGCTGGTAATAATCATAATAGGAGACAAAATACTCCACGCAATTATCCGGGAACAGCATTTTGAACTCATTGTAAAGCTGGGCTGCCAGGGTTTTGTTGGGCGCAATGATCAGGCTTGGCTTTTCCACCCGGTTGATGATGTTGGCCATGGAAAAGGTTTTTCCCGAACCCGTCACCCCCAAAAGCACCTGGTATTTTTCATCGGCCTGGACCCCCTGAACCAGATAGTCAATGGCCTTTGGCTGATCTCCGGCCGGGCCGTAGGGAGACACCAGATTAAACAATCCCATATATTTTTCCTGTACTTTCCTCTTTTATAAACAGATACTCATAGAGAATCGCATATTAAACAATATAAGGAGTATACAAAACCCATGGAAGAAAAAAAAGAGACCGTTGCTGTCGTCGGTGCAAGTCCTTTGAAAGAGAGATATTCCAACCAGGCCCAAAATATGCTGGAAGAGTACGGACACAGTCCCATACCCGTAGCCCCCAAGCACGAAACCATTGAAGGCAAAACCGTTTACCATGCGCTCTCTGACATTCCCCAAGCCATTGACACGGTGACCATGTATGTTGGCCCGGCCCGGCAGGACGCGGTCATCGAGCAAATTCTGGCCATGAAACCCAAGCGGGTGATCTTCAATCCCGGGACTGAAAATCCCCCGGCCTACGAAAAGCTCAAATCCGCCGGGATCACGGTCCAGGAGGCCTGCACCCTGGTGCTTTTGAGAACCAACCAATATATGAAACCCTTTAATCCTTAATATGAATATGATATTTTGTGTTTAAACTAACAGGCAGCCATCTGTGGCGTCGCAGAAAAATTTACAATCCTCACATACTATAGTATGCTCCGGTTATAAATTTTTCTGCGCCTTGCATATGGGTAACTTTTAGTCGAAGCACAGTTTTTTTGTCGAAACACTACTTAAATTTTATACAAGCCATCTGGAAAGAATAATAAATGGAAACACAAGCCGCCAAAGGGCATTTTATTGAAACCATTATCAAAGAAGATCTTGCCGAAAATAAAAACAATGGTCGCGTGGCCACGCGTTTTCCGCCGGAACCCAACGGATTTCTGCACATCGGCCATGCCAAATCCATCTGCCTGAATTTTAAAATGGCCCAGCAGTTTAATGGGAAGTGCAACCTGCGGTTTGATGACTCCAACCCGGCCAAAGAAAAACAGATCTACATCGACTCCATCAAATCAACGGTCTCATGGCTGGGATTTGACTACAATACCCCGTTTTATGCATCAAACTACTTTGACGCCCTCCATGACTATGCCGTTGAATTGATCAAAGCGGGCAAAGCTTATGTGTGCAGCCTCTCCGCAGACGAAATGAAAGAATACCGCGGCACCCTCACCGAGCCGGGGAAAAACTCTCCCTACAGGGACAGAAGTGTTGAGGAGAACCTGGATCTGTTCAGCCGGATGAAGGCAGGGGATTTTGATGAAGGCGCACACACCCTGCGGGTCAAGATCGACATGACGTCCCCCAACATCAACTTGAGAGATCCGGTGATTTACAGGGTCAAAAAAGCACCCCATCCCCGCACCGGAGACAAGTGGTGCATTTACCCCATGTATGACTTCACCCACTGCATCTCCGATGCCCTGGAAGGGATCACCCACAGCCTGTGCAGCCTGGAATTTGAGGATCACCGGCCATTATACGACTGGATTCTGGACAATATCACCATCCCCTGCCACCCCCAGCAGATTGAATTTGCCCGGATGAACATCAATTATACGGTGTTAAGCAAACGAAAGCTGCAGCGTCTGGTCACCGAAGGGCTGGTATCCGGATGGGACGACCCGAGACTGCCTACCCTGGAGGGCATGCGCCGCAGGGGATACACCCCGGCAGCCATCCGCAATTTCTGTGATGTAATCGGCGTATCCAAAAAAGAGAGCCGCATTGACATGGGACTGCTGGAGTCCTGCCTAAGAGACGACCTAAACGAAAACGCCCCCAGGGTCATGGGCGTTATCCGGCCCTTGAAAATCACTCTGGAAAACTATCCCGACGGCCAGACCGAAACCATGGAGGCCATGAACCATCCCCAGAAACCGGAAGCAGGCAAACGCGAGGTCAGTTTTTCCAAGCATCTATACATTGAGCAGGATGATTTTATGGAAGATCCCCCTAAAAAATTCTTCCGAATGGGACCGGGCCGGGAAGTGCGTCTGCGGGCCGCCTACCTGATCACCTGCAAAGAGGTGATTAAAAATGAGGCTGGGGAAGTGGTTGAACTGATCTGTACCTATGATCCCGAAACCCGCGGCGGCAATGCCCCGGACGGCAGAAAGGTCAAGGGCACCATCCACTGGGTCAATGCCGAGGACTGCATTGATGCGCAGGTTCGGCTTTATGACAGGCTTTTCAAAGATGAAAACCCGGAAAAAGACGGTCAGGATTTTGTGGAAAACCTAAATCCGGATTCCCTTGAAATTCTGGAACACGCCAAACTGGAAAGAAGTCTTGAAAAGGCTCAGCCTGAATCGGTATACCAGTTTGAACGCCTGGGCTACTTCTGCCTGGATTCAAAGGAGAGCACACCGGAAAAACCGGTTTTTAATCGGACAGTAACGCTTAGAGATACCTGGGCCAAAGTGGCCAAGAAATAACCGACAAGTTCCCCATCTATCATAAAAGCCCGACATGGAATAAAGTTAGCTCCTTCCATGCCGGGCTTTTTGTTTTTACGTTACGCCGAACGGCTTATGGCATTTTATTCGATGCGCCAGGTTGTACCCTGGGGACCATCCTCCAGGACAATTTTCATGGCCTGGAGCTGATCCCGGATTTCATCGGCCCGGGCAAAATTTTTAGATTTTCTGGCGGCGGCACGCTCGGCAATAAGCCCGTCAATCATGCCAGGGTCCACATCCTGGTCTGCCATGGCTTTATCTTTTTTGTCGGCAAAATAGTCATCAGCGGACAACATAAAAATGCCCAGAATTTTTGAGGCGGACCTGATATCCGCATAGATACCGGCCAGCAGCTTTTTATCATTTTCCCCAGGCGCGTCATTGTTATCATCCAGCAGTTTATTACCCTTCTTGACCGCATCAAATACTTCGGCCATGGCTTTTGCGGAGTTGAAATCATCGTTCAATGCGTCAACAATATCAGCCCACAGCGAACCGTGTTCTTCTACGGCAGCTTCCGGGGTAATACCAGCCTTGTCCAGTCGCTCCAGGAAACCATAAATGCGGTCAAGGCCGACGGACACCTCGCGCATACTGTTTTCACTGTAATCAATGGGAGAGCGGTAATGCTTAGACAGCAGGAACATGCGGATCACTTCGGGACTATAGTCGGCCAGCACCTCTTTGATCATGGTAAAATTACCCAGAGACTTGGACATCTTTTCATTATTTATGTCCACAAATCCGTTGTGTACCCAGTATTTAACATAAGGCACACCAAAGTTGGCTTCGCTCTGGGCAATCTCATTTTCATGGTGGGGAAAAATCAGATCTTTGCCGCCGCCATGGATATCAAAGCTTTCACCAAGGTATTCGTAACTCATGGCCGAGCATTCAATGTGCCAGCCGGGCCGTCCTTTTCCCCAGGGGCTGTCCCAGGAGGGTTCACCGGGTTTGGCCGGTTTCCAGAGGGTAAAATCCATGGGGTTTTTCTTTTTCTCGTCCACGGCAATCCGGGCACCGGCCTGCATATCATCGGGATTGCGGTGGGACAATTTCCCATATTCTTTGAAAGATGAGATGGAAAAATAGACATCCCCGCCTTCCACATGGTAGGCCTTGCCCAGATCAATCAAACGCTGGACAAAACGAATAATATGATCAATGTGTTCGGTGGCTTTAGGCGCGATGGTGGGCCGAAGCACATTGAGTGCGTCCATCTCATTGTGAAATTCGTCGATATATTTTGTGGTGATAGCCGTACAGGAGTTTCCGGTCTCATTGGATTTTTTGATAATCTTATCATCCACATCCGTAAAATTGCGCACATAGGTCACCTCATACCCGAGCTGCATGAGCCACCGGTACACCATGTCAAAGACCACCACAGACCTGGCATGCCCGATGTGGCTGGTGTCGTATACGGTGGGCCCGCACACGTACATACCGGCCTTATTGGGTCTGATTGGCACAAATTCTTCTTTTTTCCCACTCAGGGTATTATAAATCCGTAAACTCATTGTTTTTTATCCCGTATCTTAACTTTCATTTGTATACAGCAGTACCGTGGCCTGGGCTGCAATGCCCTCTTTTCTGCCGATAAATCCCAAATGCTCGGTGGTGGTGGCCTTGATGTTCACACAGTCCGGGGATATGCCAAGTACCCGGGCGATACAATGGGCCATGGCATTTTTATGGGGACTCATCTTCGGGGCCTGGGCAAATATGGTGCAGTCCAGATTGCCGACCATAAACCCTTTATCCTGAATTTCACCGTTGCATATATCCAGAAACCGGGTGGAGTCCATCCCTTTATATGCCGGGTCCGTATCCGGGAAATGTTCTCCGATGTCGCCTAAACCTGCGGCACCCAAAAGGGCATCACATACTGCATGGAGCAAAACATCCGCATCCGAATGCCCTTTCAACCCCATGGGATGATCAATCTCAACCCCGCCGATGACAAGTTTAGTCCCTGCCACCAGTTCATGGACATCGGTTCCTGTACCCACCCGTATCTGCATTTGAAATTAAATCTCCTTTGCACCAAATTGGCCCATTAATATATGCATCCTGAGCTTAAAAATCCAGTTTTAAAAATTATTCGGGACAATCGTATTTAAAATGTGGTGTATCTTCGACAATCTATTTTTTTGAATTGGGAAGCGCCTGCATCCCCACCAGCCGCGCAATGAGAACAGCCAGATAAATCTGGCCGAATATGGCCTCCATGCCGGCCAGAGTCTGGGATTTATCATTAATGGGAGACAAATCACCGTATCCCAGTGTGGACAGGGTTACCATGGAAAAATATTTCAAAATTCCCGGGTTGTCGCGGATGGTGTCGTGTGCAACGGAAAACGATCCCGGATATGCCAATTCCAGTATCAAATACAACTTGGCAAAGAGCATGGCAGAAAACAGATACACCACCAGGGCAGCCGCAACCACGTCCCGGGTCACGACGGGTGCTCGAAAAATAAACAGGACGATCAATAGAGATATGTAGGATAGAAACATGGCCTGGAGCACGGCGGACGCCATGAGCATATGTTCTTCAAGGGTATAAAAATATGCCTGCCAAACAAAAAACAGGCAAGGCAGCATCAATACAATGGAAGCGGCCTATGACATTTTTTTGTCCCTTGCCACAGAAAGCACTGCCGTGAGCATAATCAATGAAAAGGTCATGTTAAAAAACAGTTCAGGGTGATGCGACTGAGAAAAAAACGGGGCCGCAATGACATTGAGAAGTACACTGCATAATAGGATGGTATATTTATTTTGTATGAAAAGGCGCAGCATATTTACACTCTATTACATAAAAATGTCCGAAACCAGCAATTTAAATTTCGGACATTTTTTTATACTGCTTTTTTACTCAAAGGTGACCGGAGAATAATCCTTGGGCAGGTGGGCTGTTCCCAGGGTACAGGGCAGGCCCGAAGCCTTGGAGACATTTGCCGCGATCTTTTCAATGTCCGGGCAGAATCCGCCCTTGGTTTTGTCCCACCCGTCTTCGGTTTTGGATGCAAATGCACAGGTGCACAGGTGAATGGCCTGGGCCCCTTTTGATTTAAGAATTTTTGCCATATCCGCCACATTGTCCCCGGGGCACCGGCAGGTAAAGACCCCTGCCGGGGTACAGGCATCATACCCCGCAAACCCTTGGGTGGTTTCAATCATTGTCTTAAAACAATTGGTCAAAGGACATCTGGTTTCATTTTTTTCGCACCGGATCAGTCCGACTTTTGTCATACATGCCTCCTATAAGCCTTAAATAGTGTATGAACGGCGCGTTAAAGACATCGTTCATACACTGTTAATTCAAATACTTAAATAAAATTATTCCTACTGCCGTCGGCCCATGCCGCCTCCGCCGCCCATTCCGCGACCGCCGCCGCCACCCATGCCACGGCCGCAGCCGCCCATACCTCGACCACCGCCGCCCATGCCGCGGCCACCGCCCATACCTCTACCTCCCCCCATGCCGGGGGCCTGGGAATTGGGGTCTGCCGCGGGTCTTTGGGACGCAGGCCCCGAATTCATGCCGGACTTTTCTTGGGCTGTAGCCTGGGTCACGCTTGTCAGTTCATTGTTTTTCAACCGGGCCACGGCCTGGGCCACGGTACCGGCCTGACCCGGATAGACAGCCACGCCTGCGGCATTAAACACCTCCATGGCATTGGGACCGCAGCTGCCGGTCAAGACAGCCTGGACACCTTTGGAGATCACAAAGGAGGCCGTCTGAATGCCGGCGCCTCCTGTCAGATTCATGCTTTCATTATCAAAGCTCTCATAAGCCATGGTATCGGTATCAACGATCAAAAGAAAATCACACCTGCCGAACCTGGGATTGACCTCCGCATCCAGGTCCCGGCCATACGCGCTGATTGCGACTTTCATAAATTCTCCTTACGTGCAAAGGGTTAAAAGATTGCTGCACCAGCAAATATTAGCAAAACCCATACCATTTTTAATATCTTATATTTTCAACATCTTATATTTTATTAATCCTACCATCAGCCGTAAAACAAAAACAAAGGGTCGCACAATTGCGACAAACCATCTCTGCAATGGGCAATGAACTGAACAAACGGCCTGACCGGTGAATGTCATATTTTGCCAAATTAATTTATCCGTAACTTCCGTTTTTTTTATTTGCCCTCTATAATGCCCAAATGACTGACATGCCACATAGCAGCCAAACTCTTGTATTCACAGATCTTGACGGCACCCTTCTGGACCATGATACCTATGGGTTCGACCCGGCACTGCCGGCCCTGGCCATGCTTGCCCAGAAAAAAATTCCCGTCATCCTTAATTCCAGTAAAACCCTGGTTGAAATACTCAAAATTCGCAGCGTACTTGGCAATTGCCATCCGTTTATTGCGGAAAACGGCTCTGTGGTGGCAGTGCCGGAACAGATATTTCCCGGCCTTGCCCGAAAAGGCCCTCTATTTCAAGACCAGTATGGGCTTATGGTTAAACGGCTTGGCGGCGACAGAAAAGCGGTGTTAGAAACATTGCGCCGTTTGCGGCAGACACATGATTATTCCTTTGAAGGCTTTGCCGATATGAATCCTGCCCGGCTTTCCCAGGTCACAGGATTGACCGAAGATCAAGCCATACAAGCAGGGCAACGCCTGAGCACCGAACCCATTCTCTGGCAGGATACCCCTGAACAGTGGGAGGCCTTTGCCGGTCATCTTGCCGACGCCGGCCTTGGCTGGGTCCAGGGGGGGCGATTTATCTCCATATCCCGGCCCTTTGATAAAAAGGACGGGGTGGCCTGCCTGATGGATCTTTATACCGCAGAGACCGGCAGAGTTCCCTTCACCATCGGTCTCGGGGACAGCCCCAATGACCAGGCCATGCTGGATATGATGGACATTGCGGTGGTGATCCGGTCTGCCCGCTGTGATCAAATTACATTAAACCGGGCGCAAACCGTTATCCGAACCACCGCAAAAGGCCCCGAAGGGTGGCAGGAGGCCATGGACACGATTTTCAATACACCAAGGAGGCACTAACACATGGGCGATTTTCATCAAAACGGCATTATCACCATATTGCACAACCTCTCCCGCAAGTCCGCAGAGGAACTGGAATCCCAGCTCAATGATTTTTCAAAACAACGGCCTTTGGGCCTGGTGCTGCCCTCTCTTTTCTCCGAACTTGAGGGCCCTGCCCTGGAACATATTGTGGAAGAACTTGCCAAGGTCACCTATCTGGACCAAATTGTCATCGGCCTGGACCGGGCCGACGAAGAGCAATACCGGCATGCATTAAAATTTTTCTCCCGCCTGCCCCAGCACCATCGGATTCTCTGGAACGACGGGCCGCGGTTACGGGCCATCGACAAAAAACTGGCACAGCTGGATCTGGCCCCCACAGAAGCCGGCAAGGGCAGAAATGTCTGGTATTGTTTCGGGTATGTGCTGGCCGCGGGTCTGGTGGATGCCGTGGCATTGCATGACTGCGACATCTTGACCTATGAGCGGTCCCTTCTGGCCCGGCTGATCTATCCTGTGGCCCATCCCGAGTTTGCCTACAAATTCTGCAAGGGGTATTATGCCCGATTTACAGAATCCAAAGTCAATGGCCGGGTGAGCCGGCTACTGGTATCGCCGCTGTTGTCCGCATTGAAAAAAATATGTTCATCATCCGACTCCCTGGATTACCTGGAGAGTTTCAGATACCCCCTGGCCGGGGAATTCTCCATGCGGACCAGTGTGCTTGAAGATTTACGGATGCCTACGGATTGGGGTATTGAGGTGGGTATTTTGTACGAAATGAAACGCAATTACAGCCTGAACCGCATCTGCCAGGTGGACATTGCCGATACCTATGACCACAAACATCAACCGTTCAGCTTTGACGATGCCGATGCAGGGCTCTCCAAAATGAGCATTGATATTGCCAAAGCCATCTTTAAAAAACTGGCAACAGAAGGTGAGATTTTCAACGCTGAAACATTTAGGACCATTAAGGCCACCTATTATCGGCAGGCCTTGGATTTTGTGGAAATCTACCACAATGACGCATTAATGAACGGATTGACCCTGGACCGCCACAAGGAAGAGCAGGCCGTGGAACTGTTCGCCGAAAACATCCTGGCTGCCGGTAACAGTTTCCTTGACGGTCCGCATACCACGCCGTTTATCCCGGCCTGGAACCGAGTCAAATCCGCCCTACCCGAAATCATGGATGAGCTAAAAGACGCAGTTAAAAAAGACTATGAACAATACCAGCCTTAACGCACCGGCCTGCCTGTACGACAAGGTCAGGAAGCTTCTTGAAATCATTTATCCCGGGCAGGCCCCGGACGCCCTGACCCGAAAGGCCATTGCCTTTTTCGAACCGATTCACGAATCCCTGGATGACGGCTGTGAATCCACGCCCCCCCTGTGGTCTGAAAAGGACATTGCCCTGCTCACCTACGGCAATTCCCTGGTGGAAGAAGAAGAACGCCCCTTAAGAACACTTGACCACTTTCTTGGGGAAGTGACCCGGGACCGGTTCTCCATTGTCCATATTTTGCCCTTTTTTCCCTATTCCTCGGATGACGGATTTGCGGTGATGGATTATTACACGGTAAATCCCAGCCTGGGAGACTGGGGGGATATTCGAAAAATTGCAGCGCGGTGCCGGCTCATGGCCGATCTTGTGGTCAATCATACGTCATCCCGGTGCAGGTGGTTTGAAAATTTTAAAAAAGGCCTCCACCCGGGAAAAGATTATTATGTCACCGTGGAACCGGGAAGTGATCTTTCCAAAGTGATCCGGCCCAGAACCTCTCCCCTGCTGAGAGAGATCACAACACCGGACGGCCCCCGGCACGTCTGGTGCACCTTCGGCCATGACCAGGTGGACCTGAATTTTAAAAACCCCGACGTCCTCATGGAATTTCTGGCCATTATCCGCCATTACCTGGATAACGGGGTAGAGGTATTCCGGCTGGATGCCGTGGCGTTTTTATGGAAGGAGGTCTGCACCACCTGCCTTCACCTGGGCCAGACCCACAAAATCGTCAAACTCATGCGCATCCTGATCCAGGCCCACAACCCAAGGGCCATCATTATCACGGAGACCAACGTGCCGGCCCGGGAAAACCTCTCCTATTTCGGCATCGGGGACGAAGCCCAGGTGATTTACAACTTTCCCTTGCCCCCGTTTTTACTCAACACCATGGTCACGGGCAACAGCAAAGGGATTACGGATTGGCTGAAAGCCATGCCCGACACCATGGAAGCCACCACCTGCCTGAACTTCATCGCCTCCCACGACGGCATTGGCCTGCGGCCGGTGGAAGATTATTTTTCCCGACAGGAGATGACCCAGCTCATTGAGCTGATGAAGGCCTTCGGCGGCAAAATCTCCACCCGGGCACTCAATGACCACAAGGACAACCCCTACGAGATCAATATCAGCCTCTGGGATGCCATGCGAGGAACGATTCACCGCCGGGAAGGCTATCTCCAATTCGAACGATTCGTCTGTGCCCACACCATCATGCTGGGTCTCAAAGGCATCCCGGCCATTTATATCCACAGTCTGCTGGGCACATCAAATGACTACGAACGCAGGGAAAACCTGCAGTCCAACCGGGCCGTCAACCGCCATATCTGGGACTATCCGGAGCTGCGTAAAAGACTCGATGATTCTGACGATTACCACCACCGGGTATTTTCTGCCCTTTGCCGACTTGTGGACAAACGAAAACAGCAGGCGTCCTTTCACCCGGATGCCGGACAGAGGACCTTCAACATCAACCGCAAAATTGTGGCATTCCAGCGCAGACCCAATGACGATCGAAACGCCCCTGCCCTGTTCTGCATTCACAACATCACGGACCAGGCCGTCATCATCCCCCCAAAAGATCTGCCGGAACCATGGCGGCGGCCGGGTGTGGATCTAATTTCAGCAACCCCCGTACAGCTTGACACGGGACTGACGCTCACCCCCTACCAATCCATGTGGATCAAAAAGAATACAACCCCAACATCTTAGACAGGATAATTGAATGAATTCCAGTGATATCTCCGGTTTCTCGAGACTGGATCTTAATTTATGGAAGGAATACCTGGACATTGCCCAGGAATTCTGGCTGCCCCAAAGCCTTAAAAGCAGGACCCGGTTTATTGCGATGCTGTGTCTTTTGATGGCCTTTGTGGCATCGCTGCTTTTTTTGTTCGTTGCCGCGATCACAATCGCCACCCATGCATTTGTTCCTGAATTTGTCACCAAAACGGCACCGGGCCTGGTAAACTGGATACAGGGGATTATCCACTCCCGGCTGGTCTGGATGTTTGCTGCCGGATTCTTAATTCCGACGCTGGTTTTCAGTGCCTACTCAAAAAAGCTGAAAGGCTTCTTTTTGCCCTGGGGCATCCTCGGGGTGCTGCTTCTGTTATCATTCACGGTGTCGGGGCTCAATGTGGTGCTAAGCTATGTGGGCCGTTTCTTCCAGACCGCCCTGGCCCAGAAGAACGAACCCACGTTCTGGCGGTTCCTTTACGTCTATGCCTCCGTGTTTGTGATCGGCACCCCCATTGTGGTGATCTACTCATACATCAGAAAAAAACTGGGGCTGTTCTGGCGGGAGTGGATCACCACCAGCTTCATCGACAATTATCTGAAGAACCGGGCATACTACGACCTGACCACCAGCAAGGAGATCGACAACCCGGACCAGCGGCTGGCCGAGGATTTAAGGGAATTTACGGTGACCAGTTTAAGTTTTCTGCTGATCATCCTGGGCGCCATCATTGACCTTGTGGCCTTTACCGGCATTTTGTGGTCCATTTCCAGGCTGTTGTCCGGCATTCTTTTTGTCTATGCCATTTTCGGCACATTGATCACCATATTTATAGGCAAGCGACTGGTGGGTCTCAACTACAACCAGCTGCGCAAGGAAGCCGATTTCAGGTACGGCCTGATCCACATCCGGGACAATGCCGAATCCATCGCCTTTTACCAGGGGGAAAAAGGAGAAAAGGAACAGATTGCCAAACGGTTCAAAGCAGTGCTGAAAAACTTTAATTTTCTCATCGGATGGCAGCGGAATCTTGATTTTTTCACCACCGGATACAATTACCTGGTTATCATCCTGCCGGCCATGATTGTGGCCCCCATGTATTTTGCGGGCAAGGTGGAATTTGGTGAGATCTCCCAGGCATCCTTCGCCTTTGGTCAGGTATTGAGCGCCTTTTCCATTATCGTCCAGTATTTTGACAGCATCAGCGCCTTTGCCGCCGGTATCAACCGTGTCTCCACATTCAAGGATCGGCTTTTCAGGGCCTCCGGATCAAAAATTTCGGAAAATGATACCGACCAGACCCGGATTCAGCGAATTGCCAAAGAGACCATCCGGGTGCAGAATCTGACTCTGCAGACCCCGGATTATAAACGAACCCTGATCCAAAATCTGAACATTGACCTTGATTCGGGTAGAAACATCCTGATCATGGGCCATTCCGGTGCCGGCAAAAGTTCTCTGCTCCGGGGCATTGCAGGCCTCTGGGCCTCTGGCGCAGGCACCATTGAACACCCGCCGGCGGATAAGGTTATGTTTCTGCCCCAGAAACCCTATATGGTACTGGGCAGCCTGCGCGAACAGATAGAGTACCCCAGCGGGACACACCTGGACGACAATCAGATCAAAGCGGTCATGGAGAAGGTGAATCTCACGGATCTGTACCAGAAACTGCAGGGAGCCGCCGGAGACAACTCTTTTCTGGACGTGGAAAACAACTGGGAAGAGATGCTTTCCCAGGGCGAGCAGCAGCGGCTGGCCTTTGCCAGACTTTTGATTACACGACCAAAGTTCGCCATTCTGGACGAAGCCACATCCGCTTTGGACGTGGACAACGAAAAGGCCTTGTACAACACCTTGTCACAACTTAACATCACCTACATCAGCGTGGGCCACCGCCCAACCTTAACGGCCTATCACGGCAAAATCCTGTTCATACAGGGTGACGGCGGATGGGAAATCCGGGAACCATCACATTAATTCTAATTTCGACCAACCTGCATAGGCTGACCTGGGACAACACCAGGCCAGTCTGTGCCTATGAATTTAAATTCGCCCCACCACTGCCGGCAAGCCGATGTTTCAGTCGGCATGAAATCACAAAAAAGAAATAAATTTTCATTTTCCAACGAAATTGTCTTTACCCTTCTATATTTCTAAAAAAATTGATTATCTGATACGCCTCCGACTATCCCATCCTCCATATACAGGCACGTTTTCGGAGATCAATCTACTTTTTAACATCAAGGCCGATTATAAACAGGACATATCCACATAAAAATCGGATCATATTCGATCCCATGCTAATAATACAAAAATGAACATACAAAACCCATTTAAAAAGACATATGTGTAACAAAATTTCATAACGACCAATCGTACCCACACGATAATCTCCTGAAAATTCACATCATATCATTGAGATAAGAAATAATACCCCATGAATTCAATAGCTAAGA
This sequence comes from uncultured Desulfobacter sp., assembly GCF_963666145.1. Classification (NCBI taxonomy): domain Bacteria; kingdom Pseudomonadati; phylum Thermodesulfobacteriota; class Desulfobacteria; order Desulfobacterales; family Desulfobacteraceae; genus Desulfobacter; species uncultured Desulfobacter sp. Next base: position 2,009,686 of record NZ_OY762614.1, read on the forward strand.
CAAACCAAGAATAAAAAAATTATTTTTTTTAAATATTGGCTTGTTTGTTGCGTAAGAGGGTTGCACTTGTAAGTGACAGGAGTGCCCTTGCAGGCAATCCGCCATAATTAATTAAGACTTAAAAAAGATTGGATTTAAAATGAATCGTAAACTCGACATTGGGCAGACCTATTCAAAAGAAATTTGATATATTTCTGATACGGTCTGTCCAAAAAGAGTTAATATTTTTCTCCGTATGTCATTTAACCCACTGATAAGACGGTGTACTTCGCCCTCTTTATGAAAAATATTCACACAGTCTATACCTTCCATTTGTTGAAAAATCCAGCGAAGAGTGGGGTTTTGAACGGGTTTCCCAATCTGATTGGGCAGTGTTGTTTCAAGGCGCTTCAATTCATTCCGCATGCGACGCTGGGCAATGGAGTAAATTAGTAATGATAAGGTCATCACCATCAACATTCCTTCGACACGAGATGGCTTTTTGACAAACAGCGACGATGCAAAAAATAAAGGGTCTTTGATAAATCGGAAGCCATTCTCGACCTTAGACTGGCCTTTATATCCCCAAAATACATCTTCGTCGCTCAACTGGAATCTTGGAATTGAGGTCCCAAGAACAAAACAGGATTTCTGATCGCGGTCTTGATCGACTTTTTCTTGATTGACCTTTAAGTCCACATTGATTTGCAATTTAATTGATTTGATCGGGGTATCCGGCGTTGGTCTACCTTTGACGGCATATTTGATGTGCTGTTTAAACTCAATAGTGTCAACCAGATGATACTTCCATTTATCACTGAGTTCTTGGAGGACCGTCATTGCTTCGGCTTCCGAGTCAAATCGTTGGGCCTGAAGATGGAAGAGTTGCTTTTCCGCACGTTCCTTCTCTTTTGAAATAGTTCTTTCAACGCTCTTGACCGCGCGCTCCAGAGCCCCTTTGGATCGAATGATCAACCAACGTTGATCAATTCCATAATGCCCTAACTCCAACGTCTGGTACTGATAATCATCGTTAATCTCCGCCCACAGGTCCCATTTTAGGGCCTGTTCGATGACGGTCTTCACAATGAAAAGGGTTCCCAGGATGCGGGTGATAAACGGGATATCTTTCAAGTTGGAAGCATTGGATTCGGTATATCCTTTCGAATCCATAATCAGGTAACGAGGGGTATCGCTTGCTTTGAACTGACGAACGAGTTCACTGCTGCGTTCTTTGAAAACGGTATTATCCGAAGCATTCCCGTCCCAGCACTTACACAAAATGGGAATACCACCATCCTGGGATACCATCAGCTCCAGCACAGCCTGTTTCAAATCAGGACGGTGGTCTTTGGAGTAACCATGAGTTATTTTGATGGCATGTTCATCCGAATCAGGAAGATACTCCCCGGTCAATGAAAAAGATGAAGTATCCAGATGGTTGAAAAGTAAATGGATACTTTCCGACCGACAGGTAGATGAGGCGATTTCGGTGAAAAGCAGTTCAGAGCTGTAGTCGACCGCATCATCAAGACTGCGCCCGAGCTTGTAGTGATTGAAGTCCGAGGCTTGCACCCCGGGACGGAACAAAACATCCAGCGGCTTGTTTTCGAAAAATTGAGGCGTCAGCGACAGCGGCCGATTGGAAAAACCCAGCCCATTGAGAACCATGCCGGCAATAGCTTCTCCGGCACTGATATTTTCCTTCTCATCTTTTGGTATGCGAGAGTCAATCATTTCGATGATTTTCAAATCCTTGATAACGCCAGCAACAATACCCAAGTGGTCAATACGTTCTACTTTAACAGTTTCCAATGTTTGGTGTTTGGCCCTCTGCTTGTGTTGATTATGATGGTGCAAAGAGGGTATATTCAAATTTTTTAAAATTCAACTGCTCAATGTCGAGTAAACGTTTTTCCCACAGATTATTGTTTACCGCTTTTGCATTTTTTTGCTGCATCACCATGGTCTCCTCAGCTTTGGCTAAAGACACCATTAAAATTGGGGTGCTTCACTCCTTGTCCGGCACCATGGCCATCAGCGAGACCACATTAAAAGACACGATTTTGATGCTGGTGGACGAACAAAACAAAAAAGGCGGCCTTCTGGGCAAACAAATTGAAGCCGTCGTGGTTGACCCCGCCTCCAACTGGCCGCTGTTTGCCGAAAAGGCAAGGGAGCTGATCGAAAAAGACAAAGTGGCCGCCGTATTCGGATGCTGGACCTCCGTATCCAGAAAATCAGTCCTTCCCGTGTTTGAAGAGCTGAACAATCTGCTGTTCTACCCGGTTCAATATGAGGGTGAAGAGTCCTCCAAAAATGTGTTCTATACCGGTGCCGCACCGAACCAGCAGGCCATCCCCGCCGTTGACTACCTGATGAATGAAATCGGCGTTAAACGCTGGGTCCTTGCCGGAACCGATTATGTTTACCCCAGAACCACCAACAAAATTCTCCAGGCATATCTGAAAAACAAAGGGGTAGCCGATGCCGATATCATGATCAATTACACCCCATTTGGTCACTCTGACTGGCAGTCCATTGTTGCCGACATTAAAAAATTCGGCACCGCCGGCAAGAAAACCGCTGTGGTATCCACCATCAACGGTGACGCCAATGTCCCCTTTTACAAAGAACTTGGAAACCAGGGCATCACCGCCGACAACATCCCGGTTATTGCCTTTTCCGTGGGTGAAGAAGAGCTTTCCGGTATCGACACCAAACCGCTGGTGGGCCACCTTGCCGCCTGGAACTATTTCATGAGCGTTGACGACCCTGCCAATGATGAATTTATCGAAAACTGGCATCAATTTATCAAAAACGACAAACGGGTGACCAATGACCCCATGGAAGCGCACTACATCGGTTTCAACATGTGGGTGAAAGCCGTTGAAAAAGCTGGCACCACAGATCCTGATGCGGTCCAGGACGCGATCATCGGCGTAACCGTACCCAACCTAACCGGTGGTTACTCTGCCATGATGCCCAACCATCATATCACCAAACCCGTCCTCATCGGAGAAATCCAGGAAGACGGCCAGTTTGAAGTGGTTTGGCAGACCCCGGGGTTAGTGGTTGGCGATGCATGGTCAGACTTTCTGCCCGGTTCCAAAGACCTGATCTCCGACTGGCGGGCACCTTTGAGAAACGGCAACTTCAAGGTAACCAAATAACCCGGCATACAGCTCCGGCAGAAGGAATGCTTTATTCCTTCTGCCGATACCTCAACACACCATAAACGCAGCACCTGTAGCTCTTTTGGCAGGCACCTGACAGATTTGGCAAAATATTTTTCCCTAAGGGTTGAGTACTGATATGTTTACTTCTCCAAATAAGCGTTTTTCCACCCTGCTTTTTACCCTGGCTTTTGCAATGCTCACGGCATGCTTTTCGGTTTATTCTCCAAATGCGGCAGCCAGCGCCTTTGAAGAGGGCCTTGAAAAGCTTACCCAGAATAATTTTAACCACAAGATCCAGGGACTTGAGCAGATCTTTCAAAGTAAAGATCCCCAGGTGGGAAAACTTTTCTCGGCCCTGCTTGACGGCGATCTTTACTACACCAAAGTCGGTAACGAGGTGGTGTACGCCTCAAAAAAAGACGGCGAATATACCGCCACCGGCGTGCTGTCAAACGAGTTAACACAGCAGATCGGCAGCAGAAGCATCCAAAAAATCGGCATCAACAATAAAATCAGAAAAAAGCTGAAAGGCTGGCTTTCACTGCTTCAACTTTACCATGGCACCCCCCGGGAACGGGCCGATGCAGTCTACCGAATCCTTGGGATGTTGAACCCGGAGATGGTAGAGACACTAAACGGTCTTTACAATGAAGAATCCGATGGACCTTTAAAAGAAGCACTTGCAACGGCCATCGCCCTGGATACCCTGGAGACCGGAGACAAAACCGCGCAACTGTCAGCCCTCTCCCAACTGGAAGGCAGCCTTCAACCGGCCGTCAAGAATAGAGTGATCAAAGTTCTGGACAAAGAAAAGGACGGGGACATTCAAAAGAAAGCCCGGAAAACCCTCCAGAGCATTGAGTCAAAGATTGCGTTTTACGGATTTTTAGAAACCCTCTTTTTTGGACTGAGCGCAGGTTCCATCCTGGTCCTTGCGGCCATCGGTCTGGCCATCACCTTCGGGGTGATCGGCGTGATCAACATGGCCCACGGGGAATTGATCATGATCGGGGCCTATACCACCTGGGTGATCCAGCAGATGATGCCCAACCACCTGGGGCTGGCCATCTGCCTGGCCGTGCCGGGTGCATTCCTGGTATCGGCCCTGTCCGGCATTGCCATTGAACGGTCCATCATCCGGTTTCTCTACGGCCGCCCCCTTGAGACGTTGTTAGCCACCTTCGGCGTCAGCCTGGTGCTGCAGCAGGCGGTTCGGTCCATATTTTCACCGCTGAACCGGGCCGTAAGTACGCCGGAGTGGATGAGCGGATCCCTGGTGTTAAATCCGGTCCTTTCCCTGACCATGAACCGCATTGTCATCTTCTTTTTTTGCCTCTTGGTGTTTGGTGCCCTGTTTTTGATCATGAAAAAAACCTCCCTGGGCCTTCAGGTCCGGGCGGTCTCCCAGAATCGGAACATGGCCAGGGCCATGGGGGTGCCTGCCTCCCGGGTGGATGCCCTGACCTTCGGGCTTGGATCGGGCATTGCCGGCGTGGCCGGGGTGGCCCTGAGCCAGCTGACCAATGTCGGTCCCAACCTTGGCCAGGCCTATATCATTGACTCGTTCATGGTCGTGGTGTTCGGCGGTGTGGGCAATCTTTGGGGAACCATGCTCGCCGGCTTAACCCTTGGCACGGCCAATAAATTCATTGAACCCTTTGCCGGGGCCGTGCTGGCCAAAATTATTGTTCTGGTGTTCATTATTCTCTTTATTCAAAAACGCCCCCAGGGGCTTTTCCCCCAGAAAGGGAGGGCTGCAGGCTAAGTTATGAAACGTTTATCCTTTATTTTTGATGACCGGCTGGGTCTCCCGCTTCTCCTGGCACTGGGTGCCGCCATGGTGCTGGTGCCGACGCTGAACCTGATGGTGCCGGAAACTAGTTTTTTCCATGTCTCCACATTTACCATGTCCCTGTGGGGAAAATACCTGACCTATGCCATGCTGGCCCTTGCGGTGGACATTGTGTGGGGGTATCTGGGTATTTTAAGTCTGGGCCATGGGGTTTTCTTTGGACTGGGCGGCTATGCCATGGGCATGTATCTCATGCGCCAGATCGGCACAAGGGGCGAATACGGCCACCCCATTCTCCCGGATTTCATGGTATTTTTGAACTGGGACAAGCTGCCCTGGTTCTGGCACGGGTTTGACATGTTCCCCTTTGCCGCGGTCATGATTATACTGATCCCCTGCCTGCTGGCCTTTGTCTTCGGTTGGTTTGCCTTTAAATCAAGGGTTACCGGGGTTTATCTCTCGATCATCACCCAGGCATTAACCTTTTCGTTCATGCTGGCCTTTTTCAGAAACGAAATGGGATTCGGCGGCAACAACGGCCTGACCGACTTTAAGGATCTCTTAGGATTCTCGCTGCTCAATGACCAAGCCAAAGCCGCGCTTTTTGCCGTCACGGCCGGGGTTTTGATCCTTGCCTACATTGCCTGCCGGTATCTGGTCTCCTCAAAACTTGGACGGGTCCTGGCGGCCATACGGGACGCCGAAGACCGGGTAAGGTTTTGCGGGTACAATGTTGAAAATGTAAAACTGTGGATCTTTGTCTTTTCCGCCGCCATTGCCGGTATAGCCGGCGCCTTGTATGTCCCCCAGGTGGGCATCATCAACCCGTCGGAATTTTCCCCGATCAACTCCATTGAAATTGTGGTCTGGGTGGCCGTGGGCGGCAGGGGAACCCTGTACGGTGCGGTTGCAGGGGCCCTGGCGGTCAACTGGGCCAAAAGTTATTTGACCGGTGCCCTGCCCGATGCCTGGTTGTTTGCCCTGGGCGCACTTTTTATTGTGGTAACGATTTTTCTTCCCAAGGGGATTGCAGGCCTGATCCGGCTTAAAAAGGAGGCCGCATGATTCAACCGATAAAAGCCTTCCGGGAATTCTGGCCACGGGATCGTGTGTTTGATTTTTTAATCCCTGATGTCCCGCCCGTTCTGGACACCAGTCACAAGGTCATTCTGTACCTTGAAGGGATCAGCGTCAGCTTTGACGGATTTAAAGCCATCAATGACCTGAATCTCTATGTGGATGAAGGGGAGCTGCGCTGTATTATCGGTCCCAACGGCGCCGGAAAGACCACCATGATGGACATCATCACCGGGAAAACCCGACCCGATTCCGGTGTTGCCTGGTTCGGCCAGACCATCAACCTGTTAAAGCATACGGAGCCTGAAATAGCAGAGGCCGGCATCGGCAGAAAATTTCAAAAGCCCACCGTATTTGAGGAGCATACCGTTTACGAGAATCTTGAACTTGCCATGGCAGCGGACAAACGGGTACTTCCCACACTGTTTTCAACACTGTCGGGCGAGCAGCGGGACATGATCGACCAGACCCTTAAAATCGTTGGTCTGTCAGAAGCCTTTAAAACACGGGCAGGCGCCCTTTCCCACGGCCAGAAGCAATGGCTTGAAATCGGGATGCTCTTAATGCAGAAACCCGTCCTGATGCTGGTGGACGAACCGGTGGCGGGCATGACCCGCCAGGAGATGGAAAAAACCGCCGAACTTCTGACCTCCCTTGCCGGCACACGTTCAATCATCGTTGTTGAACATGACATGGATTTTGTCAGGTCCATTGCAAAAAAAGTAACGGTGCTTCACCAGGGATCCATCCTGGCCGAAGGCAACATGGACGAGATCCAAAACAATCAAAAGGTCCGGGAAGTCTACCTGGGAGAATAACGCATGCTTACAATAGAAAACCTGAACCAGTATTACGGTGAAAGCCATACCCTGTGGGACCTTTCGCTTTCGATCAAGGAGAAATGCTGCACCTGCCTGATGGGCAGAAACGGGGTGGGCAAAACAACATTACTCAACTGCATCATGGGCCTTATTCCCGTTAAAAGCGGCAGTATATCCTTTAAGGGCGACAATATCATAAAAAAAAGAGCCGAACACCGGGCAGGCCTGGGCATTGGCTATGTTCCCCAGGGCCGCCAGATTTTTCCGCTCATGACCGTTGAAGAGAACCTGACCATCGGCCTGACCACCGCCGGAAAGGGGAAAAAAATTCCAGACCTGGTTTTTGAGCTTTTTCCTGTGTTAAAAGAGATGTTGAAACGCCGGGGCGGGGATCTTTCGGGTGGGCAGCAGCAGCAGCTCGCCATTGGAAGGGCATTGGTGCTGGACCCCACCCTGCTGATCCTGGATGAACCCTGTGAAGGCATCCAGCCCAACATTGTCCAGGAGATTGGTGATATTATTAGAAGATTGGTTCAGGAGGTGGATATGACCGTACTTTTGGTGGAACAAAAACTTCACTTTGTCAAACAGACGGCAGATCACTTTTTTATCATGGACCGAGGACGGCTCATGGCCGACGGCAATATTTCACAGCTGAACGAAGAATTGATCAGCAAATATCTGACCGTATAATTTTAATATGTGTTCACTTCCCCAAAAAGCTGGCTGGTATGCGTCTTTAGATCTTTACCTTGAAAAAAAAGAGGATAAAACCGTACTGGCAAAGACAAACCGCCAAGGTCCGCTGACCATTCAGCAGCCTTTATATGCCGAAGACGGGACCTGCCACATTTATCTGCTGCATCCACCGGGCGGTCTTGTGGGTGGTGATCGCCTTGACCTGGCCGTTTATGCAGGGAAAAACACCCACACCCTTTTGACCACGCCGGGGGCGACTAAGTTTTACCGGTCCAGCGGCCCGGAGGCGGTGCAGAACCAGACCTTGACTGTGGCCGGCGGATCGGTTCTGGAGTGGTTTCCCCAGGAGACCATTTTATTTGAAGGAGCCAACAGCGGTCTTGCAACAACGATTCATCTTGCTCCGAGGGCGGTCTTTATGGGATGGGAAATTTTATGTTTGGGACTGCCCGCACTCAAAAAGACCTTTGACCGAGGGCAGCTGAATGCGACTGTTACCCTGTTCAACGACGCAATCCCGCTGCTGTTTGAAAAGCTCAAGATTAAAGGTAAAAAGGATCTTGCGGGACCGGCGGGATTAAGGAATCAGCCGGTTTCGGCAACCTTCTGGGCATATCCGGTCCAGGAACAACTCTTCAGGCAGGTTCAGGACAACGCGCCCCCGCTTAAGGAAAATTTTGGCATGACATTAATGGACGACCTGCTTGTGGCCCGATACCTGGGCGACCACCCCGGAAGAGCCAAAGAACAATTTGAAACCCTGCGGCAGGCCCTTGCCCCTGAACTGACGGGCAGGCAGGCTGCCGTTCCAAGGATATGGAACACTTAAACGACGAGGATAACCAATGGATCTTACCCCCAGAGAAAAAGACAAACTGTTGATCTTTACGGCAGCGCTGCTTGCCGAACGGCGCAAGGCCAAAGGGCTGCTGCTCAACTATCCCGAGGCTGTCGCATTTATCAGTGCAGCGGTCATGGAAGGCGCACGGGAAGGCAAAACCGTTGCAGAACTTATGGACTACGGTCGCACCCTTCTGAGCAAAGAAGAGGTCATGGACGGTGTCGCCGAAATGATCCATGATGTGCAGGTTGAAGCCACATTCCCCGACGGCACCAAGCTGGTCACCGTCCATAACCCCATACACTGAACGAGAGGTTGCCATGATTCCAGGAGAAATAATTACACAACCCGGAGACATTACCATCAATGACGGACGCCAGACCTTGAGCGTTAAGGTGGTCAACAGCGGCGACAGACCGATTCAGGTGGGGTCCCATTACCATTTTTATGAAACCAACAAGGCGCTCTCCTTTGACCGGGAATCCGCCCGAGGATTTCGCCTCAACATTCCGTCGGGAACCGCCATCCGGTTTGAACCGGGGCTTGAGCGGACAGTGGAGTTGGTGGCCTATGCGGGAGCACGCAGGGTGTTCGGATTTAATCAAAAGATCATGGGAAACCTTGACGGCGGGTCCAACTAAGGAGGGGATATGACAACCATTAGCAGAAAAGCTTACGCAGAGATGTTCGGCCCCACCACCGGAGACAGGGTAAGACTGGCGGATACCGAGTTATTTATTGAAGTTGAAGAGGACAAAACCATTTACGGCGAAGAGGTCAAATTCGGCGGGGGAAAAACCATCCGGGACGGCATGGGACAAAGTCAGGCCTCGTGCAAGGATGCCGTAGATATGGTGATTACCAATGCCCTGATCGTCGACCACTGGGGCATTGTCAAAGCCGATGTGGGTATTAAGAACGGCCGGATTCACGGTATCGGAAAGGCCGGCAACCCCGATGTCCAGCCCGGGATTAACATTATTGTGGGCCCCGGTACGGAAGCGGTCGCCGGAGAAGGCCATATCCTTACGGCCGGCGGCATTGACGCCCACATTCATTTTATTGCCCCCCAGCAGATTGAAGAGGCCCTTGCCTCGGGTATCACCACCATGCTTGGCGGCGGCACCGGCCCTGCCACAGGGACCAATGCCACCACCTGCACCCCGGGCCCCTGGAATATCGTCAAAATGCTCCAGGCCGCCGATGCCTTTCCCATGAATCTGGGGTTTATGGGAAAGGGCAATGCCAGTTTGCCCATTGCCCTTGAAGAACAGGTGGCGGCAGGGGCCATGGGCTTAAAGCTCCACGAAGACTGGGGAACTACACCGGCGGTGATTGACAACTGTCTTGCCGTTGCAGACAAGCTGGACTTTCAGGTGGCCATCCACACGGACACCCTTAACGAATCCGGATTTGTGGAACAGACCATGGACGCCTTTAAGGGCCGTACCATTCACACCTTCCACACCGAAGGGGCCGGCGGCGGCCATGCGCCGGACATTATCCGTGCCTGTGAGCTGCCCAATGTACTGCCCTCGTCAACCAACCCCACCCGGCCTTACACAGTCAACACCATCGACGAGCACCTGGACATGCTCATGGTCTGCCACCACCTGAGTCCTAAAATTGCCGAGGACATCGCCTTTGCCGAGTCCCGTATCAGAAGGGAGACCATTGCGGCCGAAGATATTCTCCATGACCTGGGCGCATTTTCCATGATCGCATCGGACTCCCAGGCCATGGGCCGGGTGGGAGAGGTGATCATCAGAACCTGGCAGACCGCTCACAAAATGAAAGTGCAGCGGGGCAGCCTGAAGCAGGACCCATCCACCCACGACAATAACAGGGTGAAACGGTATATTTCAAAATATACGATCAACCCGGCCATCTGCCACGGGGTTTCCCATGAGGTCGGATCGGTTGAAAAAGGAAAATTTGCCGACCTGGTGCTGTGGAAACCCGCTCTGTTCGGGGTCAAACCTTCCCTGATCATTAAGGGCGGCATGATCGCGCTGGCCCCCATGGGAGACCCCAACGCCTCCATTCCGTCACCCCAGCCCGTTCATTACCGGCCCATGTTCGGCGCCTTTGGCCGGGCCCGACATGAAACGTCCATCTCCTTTGTATCGGGGATGGCTTTGGAAAAGGGCATGCTGGACAACGCCGGCCTGCAATCGATTCTTGTTTCGGTTAAGAATTGCCGGGCCATAGGCAAAAAGAATATGATCCACAACACCTATCAGCCCCATATGGAAGTTGATCCCCAGACCTACGAGGTTCGGGCCGATGGAGAACTGTTAACCTGCGAACCCGCGTCGGTGCTCCCCATGGCGCAACGCTACTTTTTGTTTTAATTATGATTGAATTAACCCATAAAACCCAGGACCAAACGCCCGAAGCAACTACCCTGACCCTGCCCTGGGAAAAAAGAATCAAAAGCCGACAGCGGGTGGTACTTGACAACAACGCTGAGGCCGGCCTGTTTCTTGAACGGGGAGAAATTTTGCGACACGGAGATACGCTGAGCAGTGATGACGGGTTCCGTGTAAAGATTATTGCCGCCCATGAACAGGTGTCCACAGCCCGGGCCAAAACCCCACGGCAGCTGAACCTTGCATGCTACCATCTGGGCAACCGTCACGTGGACCTTGAAATCCGGGACGCCTATGTGCGTTATCCCCATGATCACGTTTTAGACGAAATGGTCAAAGGACTTGGTTTAACCATCACTGTGGAGCAGGCTCCTTTTGAGCCTGAAACAGGGGCATACGGCAATGGGCACCACCACCATCACCACGAATGAACCCAGCCCACCGGAACCGGCCATGGCGGCACCATGGCTGATCCGGCTCATGCACCTGGTAAGCCCGTCACTACCCACCGGGGGATTTGCCTATTCACAAGGGTTGGAATGGGCCATTGAAAATGGCTGGGTCAATGACGAAACGACCCTGAAACAATGGCTTTTAAATGTTTTGGAAACCGGCATGGCCCATGTGGACATTCCGCTGCTCCAACGCCTTTACCAGGCGGTTGCGCATCAAGATATTGCCGCCTTTACCCGGGCGGCCCAGTGGGTAAGGGCCTGCCGGGAAACCAAAGAGCTTCGAAACGAAGAAGAACAACGGGGACGGGCCATGGCGACCATTATCAAAGAGCAGGGGCTTCGCCTCGACACCACGGTAAAATCTGCAAAAACGTTAAACCATGCTCCATGGCACCAAATCATATCCTCATCCCAGCTGGCCGGGTTTGCATTTGCCGCAGCGCTATGGGAAATACCCATTCAGGGGGCAGCCCAAGGGTATCTATGGTCCTGGCTTGAAAACCAGGTGCTGGCCGCCGTGAAAATTATTCCCCTGGGCCAGAGTTCCGGCCAGAGGGTGCTGGCACGGCTGACTCCTGCCATTGACACTGCGGTTGCCACAGGCTTGCAGATTAAAGATATCGAAGGGATGGGAAGTTCCCTGCCGGCCCTGGGGTTGGCCGGCAGCAACCACGAGACACAATATACCAGACTTTTCAGGTCGTAATTTTTAGAACAAGAGGAAAACAGATGAGTAAAAAAGCACCCCTTCGCGTTGGCGTTGGAGGACCGGTGGGATCGGGCAAAACAGCACTGCTTGAGGCACTGTGCCTGAATATGAGAGACCGTTACGAACTTGCCGTGGTCACCAACGATATTTATACCCGGGAAGACCAGGATTTTTTGATCCGAAGGCAGGCATTGTCTGCGGACAGAATCATGGGGGTTGAAACCGGGGGGTGTCCCCACACGGCCATCCGCGAAGATGCATCTATGAACCTGGCAGCAGTGGAAGACCTTTGCCAAAAATTTCCCAACCTAGATCTGGTGCTGGTGGAAAGCGGCGGAGACAACCTGAGCGCCACCTTCAGCCCGGAACTCGCCGATCTTGCCATTTATGTCATTGATGTTTCGGCAGGAGATAAAATTCCCCGTAAAGGGGGCCCTGGCATTACCCGGTCCGATCTCCTGGTGATCAACAAGGTGGATTTAGCCCCCCTGGTCGGCGCATCCCTTGAGATCATGGAACAGGACTCGCTCCGCATGAGAGGAGATAAGCCCTTTGTCTTTGCCAATATGAAAACCGGCAAAGGCGTTGATGAGATCATCGAATTTCTGATTCATGAAGGTATGCTTTGATCTTGAATTAGTAACACCTTAGGCCCTTGGAATTGACACAAGCATATAGTACCCGATTGTTAGAACCGTAATCAGAATTTGTGCCGATGGTAAATATGTAGGGCGTAAACGCAGTATCTTATAAAGACATTACAGCCTTGGGATTGATTGTTTGCAAGGCACTATAGTATTCGTGAATAACAAGATCTTTCTTATCAATCTCCTGATATTTATCAGTTCTTCCTTCACCAATGTCGAGGGCCATAGCATCTGAAATCGGGCCTGATTCAAAAAGAAAATGATATAGATTTTTTTCTATTGGCTTTTTGCCATAAATTCTTTTAAGTTTTTGTGGCCATGTATGCAAATCCTGTCGAAGGGCCACAGCCGGATTATTGTTCACATAGGAATAAGATTGAATTTCTCCGATTCTCTCAAACAAAAGTATATCTTCGTAAATTTTTAAATATTTGGGATGGACGGTAATTACTAAGTCATCTGCATGGAAGGCATTAATCGCATATGACACAAGCATGCGGTTCCCCAGCATGGGGATTTTTTTGTCTCCTTTTCGATACAGCGGATGTGAAGCCAGGCACCCTATTTCGACAAGGCGGCGCCCCTGGTCTCTTAACGCTCCCAGTTGCCGTCTAAATTCAGTATCCATGGGTAGGCCATGGCCGTCTTCTTGATTGTCCGGAAATATGCTGGCCGTATATATCGGCACACTGACAGCCTGCTCATCCGGCACACATCCCATCAAGATGACAACGTCAGAGTTCGAATGCTGTGGAATAATTCTCAATGGGGGAATGGAAGGCTTAATAAACCCGGCGTCTACATAAACATCATGCAACAAGCTGAAACAGGATAGATAATCGTCGACACTGGATGCTCTACGAAAAGTGACACGGTCCGGGTTAGTTTGAAAATCAGGAAGCCCAATCCGATTCATCTTTTTTCTGAGTTCCGCCATCGGACAAGGCACAAACGAGTTAAACAATGTATTTGATAAATTCATACTTTTTTTCTTTTTTTGATAATGGGTTCAGATAAATTAATAATCCCGCTACGCTAATAGCAATTTCAATACCACCTTATTACCTAAAAATTATCACCACCTTATTGAAATCCTTTTAATTCAATGCATTGCACTTTGAAAAACCCACCAAGTTTCCAGTTAAATTTATGTAAATACAGTCAATTGTTATAATTTGACGTATTTTCGGCACTGAATTAGCTAAAAAACATAAAAGTACTTTAACCATTCAAAAGAGTTACGAAATTTGCAGAGAAAGTTACGAAATTTGCAGCATTCGAAACCTAACAACAAAAAAATTTAGGCCGTGGAGATGAATGGTTGGATATTTCCAATGTCAGTCATACCCCAGGACAGCTTACGTCAAGCATCCCGATTTTAACAAATGCCATGACAATGGATAAGCCGCCAGTCACTATAAAAAAACAATGCACAATCCAAGCCATGCACCATATATAATTCTGATAGCACATTAGCCAAAGTTATTGTATAACAGCCATGGGCTGACCCGGGTTTTCACCGTGGTTCAGCCCACAACGAAAGTTGAAAGATCTGTGCAGGTTACACAGACTTTCTTATAAACTGCCATAGGATGATCCGGGCCATCAACACTATAAATTCATCCTAGAATAAAATTAAAAATAATTTAACAACGTATTGGTATCTCTATTTACAAATCCGTCATGAACGATATTACACGCTGCGGCTGGGTGACCGATGATCCCGTATACATCCGCTACCATGATACGGAATGGGGGGTGCCGGTTCACGATGACCGAAAAATTTTTGAATTCCTCATCCTGGAAGGAGCCCAGGCCGGGTTGTCCTGGTTGACAATTCTCAAGCGTCGCCAAGGCTATTTCAATGCGTTCTGTGAGTTTGACCCTGAAAAAGTGGCGCAACTCAGCGAAGCCGACGTTCAAAAACGACTGAAAGACCCAGGTATCATTCGAAACAAACTAAAAGTTAGGTCTGCAGTTACCAATGCCCAGGCATTTTTGCAGATCCAGGAAGAGTTCGGCTCCTTTGACGCCTATGCCTGGCGATTTGTGGATGGAGTTTCCATCATCAATCACTATACCAGCCAGGAGCAGGTTCCGGCAACATCCAGTCAGTCCGACGCATTTTCAAAAGACTTATGTCAACGTGGATTTAAATTTACCGGGTCCACCATCATTTATGCCCATATGCAGGCCACGGGCATGGTGAACGACCACCTGGTCTCCTGTTTCAGATACAAAGAGGTAATGGCCTGAAAAAAGGAAACAAATCATGATCATTGTCACCACCCAACAAATGCAGCAGATGGATAAAAATACCATTGAGACCTTTGGCATTCCAGGCCGGGTACTCATGGAGAATGCGGGCCGGGGAGCAATAGAGATGCTCGCCGACCACTTTGACCTTGAAGGGACCCGGGTGGCCGTGGTGTCCGGCCGGGGAAATAATGGCGGAGACGGATTTGTGATCGGCCGCTACCTCATGGAGATGGGAGTCAGCGTCAGTTTCTTTCTTTTATCCACCCGGGAACGGGTCCAGGGAGATGCCCGGTCAAATATGGATCTGGTGCTGGACCTTCTGGCCGAACACTCCCTGTCACAGTTCATTGAAATCCCGGACAAGGAAGCGTTCGATGCCGCAGCCGAAATTCTCCAGGACCACGATCTGTTTGTGGATGCCATTTTCGGCACCGGACTTAATTCCGATGTCCGGGGCATTTACCGTGATGTCATTGAGTTGATCAATGATTCCGGCAAATCGGTGTTCAGCGTGGACATCCCTTCGGGAATCAATGCGGATACAGGCGCCGTCTGCGGTGTGGCCATCCAGGCAGACGCCACGGCCACCTTTGCCTTTGCCAAGTCCGGGCACATTCTCTATCCGGGCAACTTTCACACCGGCGACCTGGAAGTAATTGACATCGGAATTCCCGGCCACATTGCCAAAGCACAATCCCCCGATATTTTCCTGCCCGAACCCCACGACATTGCAGGCCTGATTCCGGCAAGGGATTTCAATGCCCACAAGGGCAGTTTCGGCCACCTGCTGATATTGGCAGGCTCACCGGGTAAAACCGGGGCTGCCGCCTTGTCGGCCAACGCGGCCATGCGGACGGGTGCGGGCCTTGTAACCTTAGGGGTTCCTGAAAAGCTCATGCCCGTCCTGGAACCCATGGTCATCGAACCCATGACAACGGCGCTTGCCCAAACCCCTTCCGGCGGGTTGGATGCCGCATCCATAGATGATATTATAACGCTTTTATCAGACAAAAACGCATTGGCTTTAGGCCCGGGCATAGGCACGGATCCCGGCACCCAAGAACTTGTCAAAAGCATTCTGGCCATTGCATCCGTCCCCACGGTCATTGACGCCGACGGCCTGAACTGCATCGCAAAAAATCCTAACATCCTGGATACGGTCAAAGCCCCGGTGATCCTGACCCCTCACCCCGGTGAAATGGCCCGCCTTACCGGAAAAACCATCGAAGAGATCCAGCAGAACCGAATGGCAACCGCCCGAAACTTTGCAGAAAAACACAATGTTATTCTGGTACTCAAAGGGGCACAAACCCTTGTGGCTTGCCCTGACGGCGCCGTATTCATCTGCCCCACGGGCAATCCCGGCATGGCCTGCGCCGGCATGGGGGATGTGCTCACCGGCATGATTACGGCATTTCTGGCCCAGAATCTATCTCCTGAATCGGCCGCACTTGCAGGCGTTTATGTTCATGGGCTGTGCGGAGACCTTCTGGCCGAAGATCAGATCTTTGGATTTTCTGCATCGGATATGGTGGCAAACATTCCCCAAACCATCAACACCCTGTTGTCATGAAAATGATCATCTCCCAAAGCCCGGAACAGACCCAGGAAACGGGCAGACGGTTAGGGGCATATATCCAGGAACACCACATAACCTTCGCCCTGGCCCTGACAGGGGATCTTGGCTGCGGCAAGACCTGCTTTGTCCAGGGCCTTGCCAGGGGGTTGAACGTAGCGGACGAATACTACATCACCAGCCCCACCTTCACCATCATGAATGAATATCCGGCAGGCGCAATGCGGCTTTTTCATCTGGATCTTTACCGCCTTTCAGACCCGGACGAACTGGATTATATCGGCATTGAGGACCAGCTGGGACACAACAGCGTTACAGTGGTGGAATGGCCGGACCTCCTCATTGAAACCGGATTTGCCTTCGATCTTCACATCCATTTTGAGTTTGATGCCGATTTTAATAGAAAAATAACCCTTTCCCCATCTGGACAAGCCGGTACAAATCTGCTAAGCAATCTATCCCTATAAATAATTTATTAACAAAAGCTAAAATTTTGGGAGACATAATGGCGTTACGGGTGCAAAAATTTGGCGGCACATCTGTGGCAGATATCGAAAGGATATCCAACGTGGCCGACCGGGTACAAAAAGCCCATGAAAACGGTGACCAGATGGTTGTGGTACTTTCGGCCATGGCAGGCGTGACAAACAATCTGATTAAGCTTGCCGGGCAGGCATCCAAAACCCCGGACAAACGGGAATTAGACGTGCTCCTGGCAACCGGGGAACAGACCACTGCGGCCTTGATGGCCATGATGCTCAAAGCAAGAGGCTTTAAAGCCAAATCATTCCTGGGTTTCCAGGCCGGCATCCATACCGACCATATGTCGGGCAAGGCCAGAATCCGGGAGATCGACAGCCAGAACCTGCGGCAGGCACTGGATGAAGGCAACATTGTTGTAGTCGCAGGATTCCAGGGTGCGGACGACCACGGGGACATCACTACCTTAGGCCGGGGGGGCTCCGATACATCCGCCGTAGCCATTGCCGCATCGCTCAAAGCCGATGTCTGTGAAATCTTCACCGACGTGGACGGTGTCTACACAACAGATCCAAGGATCTGCCCCAAAGCCAGGAAAATCAGCAGAATTTCCTATGATGAAATGCTTGAAATGGCCATTCTAGGAGCCAAGGTTCTCCAGATCAGGTCTGTGGAATTTGCAAAAAAATATAATGTGCCCGTACATGTCCGGTCATCATTTAATGAGGAGGAAGGAACCATGGTTGTCAATGAAAGTGAAGATATGGAAAGTCCGGTGGTCTCAGGCGTCACCTGTGATATGAATGAAGCAAGAATTACCTTCAAACGCGTCCCTGACCAGCCCGGCATCTCAGCCAAGGTCTTCGGCGCCCTTGCAGAGGCCGGTATTTCCGTGGACATGATCATCCAGAACTCCCGCACCGGGGGAGAAACCGACCTGACCTTTACCGTAACCATGGACGATTTTAACCGGGCAATGGAAATTTCCGAAAAAGTGGCTGATCAGATCAATGCCGGAGAAATAAGAACTGCCACTGAAATTGCCAAGATATCAGTTATCGGTTTAGGGATGAAAAGCCATTCCGGTGTGGCGGCAGTAATGTTCAAGGCCCTGGCTGACGAGAATATCAACATCCGGATGATTTCCACATCTGAAATTCGCATTTCATGCGTGATTCTGGCAAAATATGCAGAACTTGCAGTCAGAACCCTGCACGCAGCTTTTGGCCTGGATAAAATCGAATAGATCAAAAGAATTATACGCCTAACCGGATATTATCCGAACACTTACAAAGCCGGTCTGTCAAACGGGGACCCTAATCAATAAGCGTCCCTGACAGGCCGGTTTCAATTTCAAGCGCTACCTTTTCAGCGGCCCGGGCCGGATCATCTGCATCCCGGATGGGCCGGCCAATGACAATATAGTCAGACCCTGCCTGCACCGCTTTAGCTGGCGTGACCACCCGTTTCTGGTCATCCCCGGGTGTCAGGCTCCATTGGGGCCGAATTCCCGGCGTAACCGTCAGACACCCTTTGCCCAACTGAGTTTTCATCATGTCAGCTTCCTGCCCGGAGCACACCACCCCGGCACATCCGGCATCCATGGCCATCTTGGCCCGCAGCAGCACCAGTTTTTCCGGGGCATTGACATATTCATCCTTAAACCCCTGGGCACGGACCGTATCGGCATCATTGTCCGTAAGCAGGGTCACGGCAAGCACCTTGGTTTGTCCGGCGTTTTCAACGGCGGCCCTAAGCATTTTTGGGGAGGAGGCGCCGTGCACGGTGACCAGATCCACCCCAAGATCCGCCACCCGGGCCATGGCCCGGCCCACCGTGGCTGAAATATCATGCAGCTTCAAATCCAGAAAAATACCCGCATTAGACATCTTTTTGACCATCTCCACCACAGCCGGGCCCTGGCGGATAAATAGTTCAAGGCCGATTTTAAACATGCCCACCCGGCCGTCAAGCTGACGGATATGTGACTGTGCCGCCTCCATGGAGGGGAAATCCAAAGGAAAAATAATATAATCTTTAGCTGTTTTCTGCATGGGTGCCTTTCGCGATCTATGATTTACTAAAATATAAAATTTGTAGGGAGCTTACCACAAACGGCTTTTTTTTGCCTTTAAAAAATCACCCAATGAATACGAGTGTCCATATTTCGTGGCCGCTCTGAAAGAAGAATTTTTATTGATTCGTTAACTGTTTTTATGATAACAACATTCGTATCCTTATCATCTTCCAAAGCGGCCATTTTTTAAATGCAGGCACAAAGTAATATTTACAGAACATTAATCCCGGCCCATTAAAATTAACGGAAGGGAGTTCAATGCTAAAAAACCTATATCCCGATTCCTTAGAAGCCTCAGGAAGATATCTGCGAATGATCCTCAAAGAGATTTCAGAGCTCAAACTCCCCTATACCCCAATCGCCTATTCGGTGTGGTATGAATATGCGTCGGGCCAGAATCACGAATTAAACAAGGAAATCCAGGCGGCTCGAAAAAAAAAGGAAGTCATAGACTATCAAACGGTCCTTGAGTGGTTCAGAAACCATGTAGCAGACAGGCAACTGCTCAACACCGAAGTGCAAACAGAAAAAGCAGGAAGCCTTCTTGACGGCATGACCTCCCGTCTTGTTGAAGCCGGGGACCATATGGGCAGGCAGGGCGAGCAGCTTAAAACCCATATCGAAGACTTGAACAATGCGCCAAACGCCCAGGACATCAAAACCATCTGCCGGGATATTGTGTTGCAAACCCAAGAAATCATCAACGGCAATACCGACCTGAAAAACAATATCCACACCACCATCTGCGAACTTGATGCACTAAAACTGGAATTGAAGAATCTAAGGGAAGAGGCAAAAACAGATATGCTCACAGGGCTTCTTAACCGCCGGGGATTTGAAGATGCCATTGAGAAACCCATGGAAGAGGCCCGGGAAGAGATCGCCCCTTTAACACTCATCATCGCGGATATCGACCGGTTTAAACGCATAAACGACGATTATGGCCATCTTACTGGTGATAATGTACTCAAACTGATATCCAAGCTTTTACAAAAACACATTAAAGGTAAGGATATTGCCGGCAGGTTCGGCGGTGAGGAATTTATCATGGTTCTGCCCGAGACCAAACTGGACGGCGGCTTTGCTTTGGCCGAACAAATCCGGGCCAGTTTAGAAAAAATGAGATGGCAGTCCAAAAGCTCAGGCAAGGATATCGGCACCATTACCATCTCCCTGGGCGTGGCCCAGTTCATGCCCGGCGAAGACTTAGACGCCCTGATTGCCCGGGCGGACAAAGCCCTTTATGCCGCCAAAGAAAACGGTCGGAACAAAACCGGCACCCACAACGGCCAAGAGGTTATTTTTCCTTGAAAAAAAACAGGTACACCCTGACCATGCTGGTTGAAAATGAACCCGGGGTAACGGCCAGAATCGCAGGGCTGTTTGCCGGCAGGGGCTATAATATTGAAACCATTTGCGGCGCGCCCACGGCAAATCCCAACATGTCCAGAATCACCATCACCACGTACACACACCCGGAAGCATTAGAGCAGTGCATGAAGCAGATCAAACGTCTGGTAAACGTGATCAAGCTTCGGGACATGACCGTTGGAAAGGCTGTAAAAAGGGAAATGGCCCTGATCTGTGTCAAAGCCCTGCCTGAAAACCGAGATGCCATTCGATCCCTGATTCAGGAATTCAACGGCACCATGATGGACGAAAGCAGCCTTCACTTTATTTTTGAAGTCACCGGTGACGAGGACGCCATTGACATTCTTCTTGAAAAGCTATCCCCTTTCGGCATCAAAAAACTCGCCCGTTCCGGTGTGTTAGCCCTTTACCGTGAAGCCTGATTCGATTTAAAAGACGGTTTGCGTTCCCCCGCCTGTTCCCCGGTTTTGACTCTATATTGAAAATCCGGCGAATCTGTTTTTCCATATCACGAATCTGCTGCATCATCTCTTCCAGAAAATTTTTAGCTTCGTTTTGCCATGTCTGCTCCCTGGATATTGACGTTCCATTTTCCAGGGGCCCGGAAAGTGCTGCAGGCGTGTCTATACTTTGGGGTGAATCCGACTGACTGTCCGGTTCGGCCAAATTTTGCGTTTCCGTGGATCGTGCGGCAAGATCAATCTGCTGGATCACACCCACATTACCGTTTTCAAATAGAAACATACCCGAACGCGCCACCTCTCCGGTAAGGGCATTCTCCGAATCCGTCAGTTCAAATCCGGTGGCTGCATTGTCGAGGTAAACAGCACCAACACCGGCTTCGGCCAGGGAAACTAGCAGATCGTTGCCGGCGTCATCCCGGGTCCAGACCGAAAACTTGGAAAACACGTCATCGTTTTCATCAATCCACCCGTTGCCGTCCTCATCATAGGCAGCCAGTTCATCAAACCCGTTACCCGTACCCGGGCCGAACAGTTCGGAGCCATTGTTAATGGTGCCGTCATTGTTTTTGTCAAAACTTAAAAATCCTGATCCGGATGCGGCAAAGCTGATCTCTTCGGCGGCGCCGTCATTATCCAGATCAAATTCAAACCGAACATCGCTCAATGCAGGCACACCACCCTCAAGGTTGATGATCAAAGGATCCACCAGGGCTACCTGCTCCTGCCAGGTACTCATTAAGGCCTTTTCACTGGTTTCGGTCATCTGGTTTCGATCCATGATCAGTTCCAGGGAAAAATCAATAGCCTTGCCGTCCTCGGTCAAGACCTGTCCCCGGGAAGCAAACGTCATCTGCTCCTGTTCAAAGTGACTTGTGCTGCGATCCAGGCGGATTGTGGTCTTGGCTGAGCGGGTCTGGCCTGAAGAAAAGCCGTCGGCGCCAAGGGCTGTAAGGCTCAAGGATGAGACCTGTTCCTGGGTCACCGTAGAAACCAGGCGTTCAACCATCTCCTGTTGGGAAAAATTAACCGCTTCTTTTTTATCAGCTACCAAAACAGTGGATTGTGACAACAACGAATGGCTGTATGCCGTGCGGGTTTCCCGGGTGGCTTCTCCGGAAAGCGTTACCCGGTCAACCACCATCAGGGGCAGACCGGTATTTTTATTAAATGCTGAACGGTTACGCGTTGGTGAGAAGATCCCCATGGAGGATCTTTTAGATGATGTTTTCTCCCGAAGAGCATCCTCTTGTTCAAACAGATAAGAAGACGACAGCGCTACAGCGCTTTGTGATATCTTCATGGTCCCTCCTTTAACCCCTGCAAAAAATTTTCTTAAACAGCCATGGGCTGACCTGATGTTCATCGCGCATCCCCCACAATGAACATTGAAAGGCCTGTATAGTTTACACAGAATGCTTTCATCAAAAAAATCAGGTTTACAGAAGAAATCGGCATCAGAAACTGAAAACTTTACCCCGTCCTAAATGTCCGCCATAACAGCTGCTTAGCCGGAGCAAAAGAGATTAGGGTTGAATCCATTCAGGATTTAATGATAATTAAAGCTATTTAAAAGGAAAATCAGTATCTTTATTTTTATTTAATGAACCCAAACGAATACATTCCCACAAAAAATGATCTGGACGGTGCATCCCCGGCCCGGTGCATCGGCGATCTTTCGTAGTATCCGCTAATATAGGAACCAACACATGAAACAACCAATGCCTGATAAGCATTTACAATTAAAATCCCTGCCCGGTGTGGATCATATTCTGGCCATTGCCGAAACCAATGATCAATTTAAGCAAATGCCGCGCAGCCTTGTACTAGAATCTGTACGAAGGGCCATTGACACTACCCGCAAACAAATACTTGACGGCAGCCCTGCGGTCATCACCGATGAAGCCATACTAAAGCAGACGGCCCAATTTGCCGCTCAAAAAATGAAAAACAGGCTGAATCCCTTAATCAATGCCACAGGCGTGGTGTTGCACACCAATCTTGGCAGAGCCCTGCTTTGCCAGGATGCCCTGGACAATATCATGGCCGTCGCGGCATCCTATTCCAATCTTGAACTCAATCTTGAAACCGGCAAGCGCGGCATCCGCTACGCGGCAATTGAAAATCTGATCTGCGAATTGACCGGCGCCGAAGCGGCCATGGCCGTAAACAACAATGCCGGTGCCGTACTTCTGGCATTAAACACCCTTGCCCAGGGTCGCCAGGTGATTGTCTCCAGAGGCGAGCTTGTGGAGATCGGCGGCTCTTTCAGGATTCCGGACGTCATGATAAAAAGCGGGTGCATACTAAAAGAAGTGGGGACCACCAACCGCACACACCCCCATGATTACAGCAATGCCGTCACCGAAGAGACAGGACTTTTGCTCAAGGTCCACACCTCCAACTATAAAATAGAGGGCTTCACCAAATCGGTTTCACTCCAGGAACTGGTGGACATTGGAAAACCCAACGGCATTCCGGTGATGGAAGATTTAGGATCGGGCACGCTCATTGATTTCAGCGCATTCGGGCTGCCTTCAGAGCCCCCGGTTTTTAAACAGGTGGCCGCAGGTGCCGATGTGGTCACCTTCAGCGGAGACAAACTGTTGGGCGGCCCCCAGGCCGGTATTATTGTGGGCACGAAAAAATATATGGACCAAATCAAAGCCAACCCGCTGACCCGGGCCCTGCGCATTGATAAAATGACCCTGGCAGCCCTGGAAGCAACACTTAAGCTGTATCGGGACACCCTGGTGGCGGTTGAAAAAATCCCCACCCTTCGAATGCTGACGTTATCCTATGAGCAGCTCAGCCAAAACGCCGAGGCCCTGCTCGCATTGGTCTTCCAGGCTGTGGGGACCCGGGCTGAACTTGCCCTGGCGGATATGAAGTCCCGGCCGGGCGGCGGCTCCTATCCCGGCCTGACCCTGCCCACCCGATGCCTGACCATCCGCCCCAAATCCATGTCCGTAACAGCCCTGGACAAAAAACTTCGGGCCTTTGACCCGGCGGTGATGGGACGCATTGAAGACGATTGCTTCATCATTGACCCCAGAACCCTTCAACCCGGGCAGGACAAGATCCTTGCCAATATCTTAAAAAAGCTGATAGATTAATTTATGATGCTAAAATTCACTGCCAAAGAGATCCAGTTTCTAAAAACAACCGATGATGCCCCGGACCTCAGCCCCCCGGAGAATTACTATTCTGACCTGCTCACACGGCCGTCCAAGGAATTTGAAATCTTTTCCCGACGCATCGCCGACACCTGCGCATCTAAAAAGAATTTCACCACGGCGGCCATACAAATTGATCCGACTGCACCGGAAGATATGGTGGACAAAACCAATGAGGTTTTCCACAGCTGTTTTCATTCGATGCTGGACGAAGACAGAGGCATCTGGGAATGCCTGGACCCGTTCACAGCCATTTTTGTGTTCTGGGATTATGAAACTGAGGACCAGGGGAAAAAACTGCTCGCTCTGCTCAATAACAAAATTTCCCAGGCCCTGAATGCCAAAATCATCATGGGATACATTGCGTTTCCCTTTCGTGATTTTCCGGTTGAAGAGATGGCCGGGTGCTCGCTCAAAGCCCTGGACCATGCCGCATTTTTCGGCCCCGGACATGCAGTGAAGTTTGACGGGCTGTCCCTGAATATCAGTGGGGACAGGCTCTTCCAGCTCAACTACATTGACGCAGCCATCACGGAATACGAAAAAGGACTTTCCATTGCCCCGGCCGATATCAACCTGCTCAACAGCCTGGGCGTGGCCTTCGGGGTGGACGGGTACCTGGACAAGGCCATGGAATTCTTTGAAAGGGCCCGGGATATCAGCCCCGAAGAGGTGATGGTCATACACAACATCGGTCTGATCCACCGGATCAATGATAAAAATGATTCCGCTCTGGCTTACCTTAAAAAAGCCCATGGCATCAATCCCGATATCTTTGAAATTGAGCTGCTGCTGGGTCATCTTCTGTTCAAGGAACATAAATTTGACCTGGCCATGCCCCATCTGGATGCCGCCATCCGGCTCAAACCAGAATCCGGAACAGCGTTCAGGATCAAAGGCCAAATTCTCCTGGAAAACAAAGATGCCCCCAAGGCTGCGGTCCAGTTCAACCAGGCTGTGAAACGCAACCCCAATGACCCCGAAGCGTTGTCCGGTTATGCCCGGGCCATGGCGGCCCAGAAAAAGAACCTGTCCATTGCGTTAAGCTTTGCCCAAAAAAGCCGGGAACTGGATCCTGAAAATGAACGATACAGACAACATGTTGAGGAGATTCAAAACATACAGAACCAGCTTAAACCAAGTAAGGATGATGTTACCAGATCCGCCTGACACCCAACTTCACCAACCAAAGCAGTGAGTATTTTACCATGAAACAAACAAAAGAACTGATCCGGCAAACTGTCCAGGATGCCATTGAAGCCAAGCAAAAATTTTTTGCAGCCCATGAAGATCTCATTGAAACCTGCGCCCGGCAAATGGCCAACACCCTTGAATCCGGCGGAAAACTGCTGCTTTTCGGCAACGGCGGATCAGCGGCAGACTGCCAGCACATTGCCGCAGAATTTATCAACCGGTTTCAAATGGAGCGCAGGCCGTTACCTGCCATTGCCCTGACCTGCGACACCTCAGTCATCACCAGTATCGGCAACGACTACTCCTTTGACGAAATCTTTTCAAAACAGGTCCAGGCCCTGGGCCACAAAAAAGATATGGCCATTGGGATCTCAACATCCGGCAATTCCCCCAATGTGGTCCGGGCAGCTGCCGTGGCAAAGGACCAGGGGCTGACCATGGTCTGCTTTTCCGGGGCCGGCGGGAAGCTTAAAGAGATGAGCGACATCGCCTTTTGTGTGGACAGTCCTGTAACCGCCCGTATCCAGGAGGTTCATATCACGTTAGGTCATATCCTTTGCGATCTTTCCGAAAGGATGCTGTTCAATGATTGAGAAGAAAACGGGTGAACAGGCTCACCCTAAACTGGATTACTCAAAACTGTCCACCTATTCTATTAAGGACAGAAAAAGCCTTGTGTCCCGGGATGATTTTGCCAAACCCTGGACAAAGGGCGCAGGTCTTGGCGCCTTTTTCGATCGGCTGCCCGCCATTCTTGCGGGCAAAGATATCCGGAATGTGGTTGAGGCTATTGCATGTGCCGCCCAAAACAAGCGACAGGTCTGCTTTGGCATGGGCGGACATGTGGTCAAAACCGGCATGGCACCCATCCTGATTGACCTGATGGAAAAAGGGGTGATTACCCACCTGGCCATGAACGGGTCCTGCATCATCCATGATTTTGAGGTGGCCTTCACCGGTAGAACCAGTGAAGATGTGGCAGAAAGCCTGGGCTCGGGCAGCTTCGGTATGGCCCAGGAAACCTCGGAAATACTCAATCAGGCCATTGCCAGGGCAAATGAGCAGAACATCGGTCTGGGGCGGGCCGTAGGCCGGCTTATCGAAGACCTGAACCTGCCGTTTAAAGATTCAAGCCTGATCGCTGCCGGTGCCCGCCTGGACCTGCCCGTAACGGTCCATGTGGCGATTGGTACGGATATCATCCATATGCACCCGGGCTTTGACGGCGCAGCCTGCGGAGCGGCAAGCCTTCATGATTTCAAAACCCTGGCCTCCACCCTGGCAGATCTTGAAAATGGTGTATTTATCAATGCGGGCTCGGCTGTCATTCTTCCCGAAGTCTTTTTAAAAGCCCTAACCCTGGTCAGGAACCTGGGCCATAAGGTGGATAATTTCACCACGGTAAATCTTGACTTTATCCGGCATTACCGACCCATGACCAATGTGGTCAACCGACCGACCCAGGGCAGTGGCAAAGGGTACGCCCTTGTCGGCCATCATGAAATATTAATTCCCCTGATTGCAGCAGGCGTGATTGAGCGTCTTTAGAACCAGCGGATCAGCATGGTTCCGCCAACGATCAAGAGAATACCGGCAAAGCGAAACCAGTTCACCGGCTGAACCGGCATGCCGAACAGCCCAAAATGATCCATGATCACAGCCATGGTCAGTTGTCCCGCCACCACCAGGCCAAAGGTCAGGGCCGTACCCAACCTTGGAGCAAGCACAATGGTGGCGGTGACATAAAAAGCACCAAGAAGTCCGGCCAGCCACAGACTCCAGTGGACACCGGAAACAGTGCGAATTGCTGAAAAGTCCACCCTGCCTGCCAGGGCATAGAATAAAAGACCTGCCGTGCCCACGGCAAATGAAATAAGGGCAGCATAAAAAGGATCATTCAACGCTTTTCCGATCTTTGCATTCATTCCGGCCTGAACCGGTCCCAGCATACCCGCAGCAAAGGCAAGCACCAGCAAAAACATATACTTCATCTAATCGACCTCTTAATGTTAAAAATGCAGTATAGCCTTTTGTTGTAAAGGGGGCCATCGTATTTAAAAAACATGGATAGCTTCAACTTGACATTTTGACCAAAACCTGAAAAATCATAGTTTAAATGCAAATCAATATCGATCAAAAGCGACGTAAAATGAACACTTTAGAACAACTGACCCAATCCGTGCTAACGGCCCACGAAAAAGATCTGCTCTCCGTGGTAAAAAAAATCCATGAGACACCGGAGCTCTCCGGAAACGAAACCCAGGCATGTGCCTGGCAGGCAGAGTTGCTCGACAGCTGGGGATTTTCCGTGGAAACCGCATATAAGGGGCTTGCCACAGCCTTTAAAGCAACAGCAGGCCAAAACGGGCCCCACATCTGTTTCATGGCTGAATATGATGCCCTGCCCGGCATAGGCCACGGATGCGGCCACAACCTCATCGCCGGCGTGGCGCTGGGGGCGGGGGTGGTGCTGAAAAATCTGTTATCCCACCACAATTTACCCGGCAGGGTTACGGTGATGGGTACCCCCGCCGAAGAGCAGCGGGGCGCCAAGATTGATCTGATCAAAGCCGGTGCCCTGAAGGATATAGACCTGGTGCTCATGGCCCACCCGTCTCACAATGCCACAGCCCCCTATGTCGGAGAGTCCGGTATCAGGCAGTTCATGGTCTCCTTCACGGGAAAAACCGCCCATGCGGCAGATTCACCGGAAAAAGGCATCAACGCCCTGGATGCCCTGCGCCTTGTGTTCAACGGTGTGGATGCCTGGCGCCAGCAGCTCACTGAAACCAGCCGGGTCCATGGGGTGATCCGGGACGGCGGCCAGGCGCCCAACATTATCCCGGAATTTGCCCGGGCAGAGTTCTATTTACGCGATTTTGACCTTAACTATCTGGATCAGATGCAGGCCCGGTTTGAAAATATTGCCAAAGGCGCTGCGCTGATGACCGGGACTACACATCAATTATCTCAAATCCCCAACCCTTACAAACCGGGCATTGCCAACGAACCGCTCAACCATCTCTTTTTTTCACTTGCCCGGGATGCCGGCATGCAGCCCCAATGGCCCGAACCCGCCCGCAGCTCCTCGGATTTTGGAGATGTCACCTATGAAGTACCGGCAATGCACGCCTATTTTAACATCATCCAGGACAATTCCGACATAACCATTCACACCAGAGCGTTTGCCCAGGCAGCAGCCACGGACTTTGCCTTTTCCCAGATGAAAAAAACCGCCCGGATTCTCGCCCAAATTGCCTGGCAATTCATGATGGACCAAAACTTCAGAGACAAAGTCCGGCAGGCATTCCCCTTTCACAGATAAAAAGCATTCTTTCATACTGACCGTTAAAGGCCTTGAAAAACAAGCCCTATATCCTTATATTGGTATGTTATTTTAATTATAAATTAATAAAAAGGGGCGGAAGAATGCCGATTTATGAATATACCTGCAAAGCCTGCGGTAAAAGTTTTGAAACCCTGGTGATGGGAAGTGATACGCCGTCATGCCCGGCATGCAGCAGCGAGGACCTTGCCCGTATGATGTCAAAATGCGGATTTGTATCCAAATCCACAGGCCCGGGGGGGCAAGTTCAGACAACCACATCAGCCGGCAGTTCTGCCTGTGCCGGCTGCACATCAACAAGTTGCGGTACCTGCAGCAGTAACAGCAGCAGTCTTACGATCGGGTAAATATGAAAACAAGTATCTGTATCGGCACCCGGGGCAGCGCATTAGCCTTGTGGCAGGCCAACCATGTAAAACACATCATTGAAACCGCATTTCCGGATGTCCATGTTGATATCAACATCATCAAAACCACCGGAGACAGGATAACGGACCGACCCCTTGCCATGGTGGGGGGCAAAGGTCTTTTTGTTAAAGAAATTGAAGCGGCACTTTTAGACGGCAGCATTGACCTCGCCGTTCACTCCATGAAGGATATGCCGGGGGAACTGCCCTACGGATTGGTAATCGGGGCCATACCGGAACGGGCCAACCCCTTTGATGTGCTCATCTGCGCCCAGGGCACACTTTTAAAAGAGTATCCCAAAGGTGCGGTCATCGGAACGTCCAGCCTTCGCCGGGGTTCACAGCTGAAACATCTGCGTCCGGATCTTGAAATCAAATCCATCCGGGGCAATCTGGATACCCGGCTGAAAAAACTTAAATCCGGTGAATATGATGCCATTGTGCTTGCAGCAGCCGGACTTGAGCGCCTGGGCCAGGGCAATGAAATCACCGAATACCTGACTGAAACCGACATGGTTCCGGCCGTCGGACAGGGTGCACTCTGCATTGAAACCCGGGAAAATGATCCGGACATGGCAGAGATTCTATCGGTATTGGATCATGAATCAACACGCACCTGTGTCACCGGAGAACGGGCATTTCTCAAAGAGATCGAAGGCAGCTGCCATATTCCTGTGGCCTGTTTCGGCAAACACCAGGACGGCAAAATTCTGCTCACTGCGGTGGTCGCATCCGAAGACGGCAAATCCTTCATCAAAGAAACCATTGAATCTACACCGGAACAAGTGGTCGAAAAGGGCCGTGAACTGGCAAAGCTTGTTCTTGAAAAAGGCGGACAACGCATATTGGAGGCACTTGATATCCCATGACACAATCCAGGGGCAAAGTTTATCTGATTGGTGCAGGCCCGGGGGACCCGGGGCTTATCACCGTAAAGGCAAAAGAGTGCATCCAGACAGCGGATGTGGTGGTCTATGATTACCTGGCCTCCCCCTTTCTGCTTGATTATGCAGGCAAAGACGCGGAAATTATATATGTGGGCAAAAAAGGCGGGGACCACACCCTGACCCAGGACAAAATCAATCTGCTCCTGGTGGACAAGGCCAAGGAAGGCAAAAACGTGGCTCGTCTTAAAGGCGGAGATCCTTTTGTTTTCGGCCGCGGCGGGGAAGAGGCCCAGGAGTTGTTGTCCTACGGCATCCAATATGAGGTAATTCCCGGGGTTACATCTGCCATATCTGCCCCGGCCTATGCCGGAATCCCGGTGACCCACAGGGACCATACTTCCTTTGTATCTTTTATTACCGGTCACGAGCGGCCCGATAAAAAAGAGTCTCGGATGCAGTGGGACATATTTGCGAAGTCCGATGCCACCCTTGTCTTTTTGATGGGGGTCAAAAATCTGCCCAATATCGTTACCAAACTGATGGAGAACGGCAAGCCGTCGGACACGCCTGTCGCCCTGGTGCGCTGGGGCACCACCACCCGCCAGCAAACCGTTACCGGCACCCTTGAGACCATTGTTGATGAGGTAAAAAAAGCAGGGCTCAAATCCCCGGCCATCATTGTGGTGGGGCATGTGGTCTCTTTACGGGATGAACTGGCCTGGTTTGACAAAAAGCCGTTGTTTGGTAAAAAGATCGTGATCACCCGGGCCCGGGCCCAGGCATCCGGCCTTGTGGCCGAGCTTAACCGGCTGGGTGCCCAGTGCATTGAGGTCCCCACCATTAAAATCGCGCCGCCTGAGGATATTAGACCCTTGGAAACGGCCATTGATAACCTGGGCCAATATGACTGGCTGGTCCTGACCTCGGTGAACGGTGTGAAATACTTCTTTGACACCCTGTTTGCAAAAGGCAAAGACGTCCGTGCGTTGGGGCACCTGAAATTTGCCTGCATCGGCCCTGTGACCAAAGAACGCCTGGCGGACTATGGCATTATTTCCGATATTCTGCCCGACACATATCAGGCGGAATCGGTTGTGGAAGCCTTTGCAGACCTTGATATGAAGGGCAAAAAGGTCTTGCTGCCCCGGGCGAAAAAGGCACGCACCATCCTGCCGGAACAGCTGACCCTTATGGGCGCCATGGTGGACGAGGTAACCGCATACGAAACCCGGCTGGCCGACGAGGGAAAAGAGATGCTTATTGATATGCTCAATGCTGGGGATATTGATGCCGTGACTTTTACCTCCTCTTCCACAGTAACGAATTTTTTGACGCTGCTTGAAGGTCAGGATACCTCTGCCCTGCTTGAAAAGGTGGTCCTTGCCAGCATCGGACCGATCACCTCGGATACCATCCGGGCCCAAGGGCTTGAACCGGATATTGAGGCGGGGGCTTTTACCATTGACGGCCTGATTGAGGCCTTGCTCAAACATTATGAAAACGCCTGGTTCGGTGTTATAGAAAGTTAAAGTACAACCATGATCGCAGGTACCAGAAACATCAATTATATGAGAATCTCCGTCACGGACCGGTGTAATTTTAGATGCAGGTATTGTGTACCTGCAGCACCGTTCAAGGTAATTGAACATGAACGCATTGCCCGGTATGAGGAAATATTAAAGATTGTCCGCATCGGCTGTGAGATGGGGATCACCAAAGTCAGAATCACCGGTGGAGAGCCCTTTGTAAGAAAGGGTATTTTCTCCTTTCTCCGTAGGTTGTGTGCAATGTCCCAATTAAAAGATATCTCCATCACCACCAACGGGTCACGCCTGTGCCGGGATAAGATACAAGAACTAATGGATATGGGTATCAAAAGGCTTAATTTCAGTCTGGATACCCTGGACCCGGAAAAATTTGTCCAGATTACCCGGCGGGACCGCTTCCAAAGGGTTTGGGACAGTATCATGGCAGCCCACGATTTGGGCATGTCACCCATCAAAATCAATACAGTGGCGCTTAAAGGATTTAACGACGATGAAATCCAGACCATTGCCGGCCTGACCCAAAAGTATCCTTTCCATGTCCGCTTCATTGAGTACATGCCCATGGGAAACACAGATGTCGGTACAGATGGGCAAATTTTAACAAGTGACCTTAAAAGGATTATCGAAGAGGCCCATGGGCCGTTGACGGTTGTCCAGAAGGGGATAAACGACGGTCCGGCAAGACTATATAAACTGGATGGTGCATCGGGAATTCTGGGATTTATCACCCCGGTAAGTTCTCATTTCTGTAGTGAATGCAACAGACTGCGCCTGACGTCCCGGGGAACCCTTCGCCCCTGCCTGCTGAGTAACAGGGAAACCGACATTCTCACCTCAATGCGAAACGGGGCCGGGGATGAACAATTAAAACAAATTATGGTAACAGCCCTGAAAGACAAGCCGTTGCACCATAATTTAGAGACGAGAACCGCCCGGGATGTACCGTTAAATCATATGACCTCCATCGGCGGATAACCCGCCGTCAAAAGCCTAAACCTAAATGCTGCAATGCCTGGGCGGTGAGTTTCGGAAGACTTCCTTGTATCCGCCCCCAAGAGCGTTTGCACATTTAGGTTATTTTTTTTCCGTGAGTTTTTTAGATTTTCGGTGTCTATACTGTTAAACGGGTTCATTTGGGCCTAAAACGACCTCAACCAAGGAGGACACCATGAAAAAACAGATCGCCCTTGCAGCGGCAGCTATATTCATAACCACCCTGTTTACCGGATTTGCCCAGGCAGGGATCGCAGCAGCTATCCCCACCGCCGGACCCAGACCCATCACCATGACACAAACAATGTCCTTGAAGGCGTAGTTCTTTGTGCAGGCGCCCTGATCCAATGAATGATGAACCGGTATAAACATTGAGCACGCTTCTGAATATGTGTTGCCTCTGATAAAAAGGAATTACGTTGCCCCGGGATTCTAAGCGACCTAAAAACGAACCTGCCGCCGACAGTTCGCCGGAACAAAGGCCTGCACAAACAAATCCCGGCCTCCAGGACATGATCAAAGAGATCGGTCCTGTTTTCAAATACACCTGTTTCAGATTGCTTAGCGACAAAACCATGTTATTGCCCCAGGGCCAAAAAAAAGAAATGCCTCTATCCGGCGCAAGACGTCTGTTCATCATGCCCCAGGCATGCAGAACACCCGAATTCTATATCACCTGCGGGTGGATACCGGAAACTCGCCGATATTTGAAACCAATGTAGGCATTAATAATAATACCAGCATTACCATTGGCGGCCCCAAAATTCAAAACGGTGTTATGCTCATAAATATACAGGGAGTCACCCGCTAAACGTCATTGAATTCCTGGACAGAGGACTCCATTTCATGGCAAATGGTGATGAATTTGAACGAATAGCACAATTAACCGGCCTTTATATCTGCCTTGATGCAAAGCGCACTTCTTTTCCCTTTTTTATGGCTTTTTACCCCAGTTTATATTAGACTTTTTTGCATAATGCGATAATTCAGTCTAAGGGGTTTTCACGGCCATTGATCACATTACCCAAAATCCGAAATTTTAAGCTCAGGAACAAACTGCTGCTCCCCTTTCTTATTATATTTGCGCCCATAATTCTTATATCCCAATTACTTATATTTATTCTAATTCCCACGCAGGGCGAAACAGCTGTTACGTCGAATATAATGTACATTTTACTCACGCTGGATATTTTTTGTCTTTTTCTGGTATTCGCCGGCTTGTCCTGGCTGCTGTCGCGATTCGTCACCCAGCCGCTGAATACATTCAAAGGGATTCTGGAGACCAGTAAACATGGCGATACGACCATTCGTTTGCACCATGATGCCGAAGATGAAATTGGAAACTTTGCACGGCATTTTAATGATTTCATGGCCCGCATGGAAGATCATGACTACTGGACAGACGAGAAAAGTGAAAATAACCTCGAAACTGCAGACGAAGAACGCCGCAAACTTTTGACCCAATTACGCAAGGCACAAAAAATGGAAGCCGTTGGCATCCTGGCCGGGGGGATTGCCCATGATTTCAATAATATCTTATCCAGCATTTTCGGTTATGCCCAACTGGCCCAAATGAGCGGTGAGAGTCAGGACAAACTACACACGCACATGAACCAGATTCTTATAAGCGCCCAGCGCGCATCTGATCTTGTTAAACAAATTTTGACTTTCAGTCGCCAGGCGGAAAATGGGAAAAAACCGTTAAAACTACATATAGTGGTTAAAGAAGCGCTTAAGCTTCTCAGATCGTCAATACCCTCAACCATTGAAGTCGTAAACCGGGTGGAAACCATAGACATGGTTAACGCAGATCCCACCCAGATGCATCAACTGATCGTAAATTTGTGCACCAATGCCTATCATGCCATGCTAACGTCCGGTGGCACGTTGACTGTCAGCCTGGAAACCGTTGATCAGATCCCGCCCGAACATAACACCATAGACTATTGCCACAAAGGCCCTTTTTTACAGCTGATGGTTGAAAATACAGCTTATGAAACAAATCAGGAAACCGAAGAGGATGGGAAAACAATTTGTTCCAATGATGCCACCCCCAAAAAGGAGGAAAGTTCATGGTTGGGGTTTACGCTGGTCAGGACCATCGTCGAAGATCACCAAGGTCTTTCTTTCATAAAACGCAATCAAGAACACAGTACTACATTTTTCGCGTATTTCCCGGTTGTGACCCAAAGCGATGGTACAGCCTCTCAGGAGATTGCAGCAAGGCCCCAATCAGGCACAGAAACCATCATGATCGTGGATGACGAACC
The DNA here is from genome assembly GCF_963666145.1 of uncultured Desulfobacter sp. Taxonomy (NCBI): domain Bacteria; kingdom Pseudomonadati; phylum Thermodesulfobacteriota; class Desulfobacteria; order Desulfobacterales; family Desulfobacteraceae; genus Desulfobacter; species uncultured Desulfobacter sp. The sequence continues at coordinate 2,044,301 of NZ_OY762614.1, forward strand.
GGCTCTCCTGGCTTTAATGGAAGAACTGCTTACCAAATACGGTTATTCGGTTTATTCATTTAATAATGGGGAAAGCGCACTGAATGCCTACCAAAAAGGCCAAACCAACTATGATATGGTTATTACGGATATGACCATGCCCCGTATGACCGGCGTTGCCCTGGCCAAGGCCATTTTATCTGAAAACAAAAATATGCCCATCATTTTATGCTCGGGCTATAATGAAACCATCACCCAATCCGAGGTCAGTGCCATCGGCGCTCAGGCTTTTTTTGAAAAGCCTTTGGATACCTATCAACTGCTGAAGACCATGCGAAAGTTGTTTGATAAATAAAAAGCGTTGGCAAGAAAAATAGAAGATGACAGCTGCCGACACGTTTAACAATTCCAACAAAAATCAAAATGGGTATGGCTGTAAAACCATACCCATTTTTACATCTTCTATTGTGCCTGAAAGGCTCTCCATGTTTGCTCAAAAATTTGCCAACACGGAAAAAGGCAAGCAAAGCTGAAACCCCGAAACCGTTATATTATGTAGCACTTCCAGAATTTCAGCTTCTTATAGCAATGCCATATGTGGGTGACAGGGGAGAATAAACCCCTTTGTCAAACCATTTAAAACAACTTAGTCGGTGATCAACTCGATCTGAACCATCGGGGCGACATCGCCCTTACGTGGTCCTAATTTGGTAATTCGAGTATATCCACCCTGCCTTGAGTTAAACTTCTCTGCTACCTCTTCAAAAAGGGCATGCACAACATCTTTTTCACGTATTACCGCCAACGCCTGACGTCTGGCATGAAGATCTCCACGTTTGGCCAACGTAATCATCTTATCGGCAATTTTACGAAGACCTTTGGCTTTGGCTTCGGTGGTCTTGATGCTGCTGTGTTTGAACAGAGAAGTTACCATGTTCCTAAACATCGCCTTTCTATGGGCAGAGGTTCTGTTCAGCTTTAATACGGATTTTCTATGCTTCATGGTATTTATTCTCCTTCCTGAGTATTCACATCTTCCGGCGGCTCAATCCCTTCAAGGTCCATCCCCAAAGACAAATCCATTGAAGTGAGCACTTCTTTGATTTCATTGAGTGATTTTCGGCCGAAATTTTTTGTCTTGAGCATTTCGCTGTCGGTTTTCTGAACCAGCTGGTAAATGGTATGGATTCTCGCATTTTTCAGACAGTTTGAACTGCGCACGGAGAGCTCAAGCTCATCCACGGAACGGTAAATATTCTCATTGAATCCCTTTTCACCTTCATCGGTTTTATAGTCCGATTCATCCGGTTCAAGTTCTTCATCAAAATTGATAAATGGATTCATCTGTTCCTTAAGGATTTTTGCACCGTAAGCAACAGCATCGTCAGGTGTAACACTACCGTCTGTCCAGACTTCGAAAGTCAATTTGTCATAGTCGGTTTTCTGACCGATACGAGATGTGCCCACCACATATTTTACTCGTTTAATGGGGGAAAACGCGGAATCAATGGGGATGGTACCGATAGGGGCATCGTCGTCTTTATTAGCTGATGACAGCGCATACCCTTTACCTGTTTTCACAACCATGACAATATTGAGTTTTCCATTTTTGTTTACCGTGGCAATATGCTGTTCCGGGTTAAGAACTTTAACCTTGCCGTCCGGACTAACAATATCCGCACCTGTAACCTCCGCCTCGCCGGTCACATTAAGGGTCAATATTTTATCGTCTGGATCGTCCACTTTGAGCTTCAATTCTTTCAGGTTGAGGATGATCTCAGAAACATCCTCTCTGATATCTGATATAACGCTGTATTCGTGAAGCGCATCATCGAATTTCACGGAGACTATGGCGGCGCCATAAATGGATGACAATATAATTCGCCGAAGCGAGTTACCAATGGTGATGCCGTATCCCCTTTCAAGGGGTTCACACACAAACTTACCATAGGTGGAAGTTGTGGTAACATCAAGCTTTTCCGGCTTGATCATCTCTCGCCAGTTAACATATGCAAGATTTTCAGATGACATTTAAATCTCCTGAATAGATAATTTGGTAGATCATGTATATGATAAACCTATTTTGAATAGAGCTCGACGATCAACTGTTCCTGGATCGGCAGTGAAATATCTTCCCTTGCAGGAAGGCCTTTTATTTCACCTTTAAAACTATCTTTATTGATTTCAAGCCACTGAGGTATACCACGCCGTACAATGGCGTCCAGGGAATCGATAATGGCCTGGATGGTTCTGCTTTTTTCGCAAAGTTCGATCACATCCCCTTTTTTAACCTGATAAGATGGGATATTAACCTTTTTCCCGTTTACAGTAAAGTGATTGTGACGAACAAAGTGGCGACCTTGATTTCTGGAATTTACGAATCCAAGTCTAAATACGGCATTATCTAACCGAGTCTCAAGTAATGTCAACAAATTAATACCGGTAATGCCTTTTTGACGGTCAGCTCTTTTAAAAGTATTTCTGAACTGCTTTTCAGAAACACCGTAAATGCGTTTAACTTTTTGTTTTTCACGAAGCTGCATGCCGTAATCTGATTGTTTTACTCTTTTCTGACCATGTTGACCGGGGGGAAACCCTCTTCTGTCAAAACTGCATTTATCAGAAAAACAACGATCGCCTTTCAAAAAAAGCTTCATATTTTCACGTCTGCACTGTCTGCAGACAGAACCTCTATATCTAGCCAAGTTTCCTCCTTTATCACTTTAGATAAAGTTTACACATTTAAATTTTTTCGAAATATTCACTTGATATGTCCGAAATAAAATGTATCTCAATTTATAATTTGACGAAAATTTTCACAGATGCAACGTGCATTAAAATTATAAACCAAAGTAACCGAATAAGGTTACTATATCCGATTTTATAATTCGGCAAATTTCAATGCAACACCGCAGATAGGTAAATATTCGTTCAAAAAATTACACACGTCTTCTTTTTGGTGGACGGCAACCATTATGCGGTACCGGGGTAACATCCTTGATCATGGAAATATTAAACCCAAGTGCATGAAGCGCCCGTAGCGCGGATTCTCTTCCGGGGCCAGGGCCTTTAACAAAAACCCCAACGTTTTTCATACCATGCTCCATGGCCTTGGCACCGGCATCTTCAGCAACCAGCTTGGCTGCAAAGGGAGTCGATTTTCTGGATCCCTTGAAGCCCTGCATTCCGGCAGATGACCAGGAAATGGTATTACCGTTTTCATCGGCAATGGTGACAATGGTATTGTTAAAGGTAGACTGAATATGCACTATGCCGGTTGATATATTTTTTTTAACCCGCTTTTTGGCAACGACCTTTTTAGACTTTTTCGCCATAATTGTTATCCCTTTTAATTAAGTCCTACTTTTTCTTCTTCACTGCCGCGCGTTTGGGACCTTTTCTGGTTCTGGCGTTGGTACTAGTCCGTTGCCCGTGGCAAGGCAGGCCTTTACGATGACGCAGTCCCCTGTAACATCCAAGATCCATTAACCGTTTAATGTTCATGGACACTTCGGAACGTAGTTCACCTTCAACCTTAAATTCGGCATCAATGACCTTCCTGATTTCGTTAACCTGTTCTTCGGTCAGGTCATCTGCCTTAATTGTGGGCTCAATGCCCGTTTGTTCAAGTATCTGCTTAGATCTGCTACCACCGATACCATAGATATAGGTTAAAGCGATCCACGCATGCTTATCTCTTGGTAAGTCAACTCCAGCTATACGTGCCAAATTTATCTATCCTCCTATCCCTGACGCTGTTTATGGCGCTTGTTGACACAAATGACTCTGATGACACCGCGTCTTTTAATAACTTTGCAGTCTCTACAGATTTTTTTTACGGATGCTCTGACTTTCATCTAACTGCTCCTCATCTCATTATTCCAATGTATACTTCTTTTTTGTTTACTACAATTCGGCATTATTTATACCGATAGGTGATTCTGCCGCGGCTGAGGTCATAGGGAGAAATTTCCACGGTCACCCTGTCGCCGGGAAGTATTTTTATAAAATGCATTCTCATTTTCCCGGAGATGTGTGCCAGGAGAACGTGCTTATTCTCAAGTTCAACCTTGAACATGGCATTGGGAAGTGTTTCAAGGACCTTACCGTCTACTTTAATGGGCTCTTCTTTGGCCATAACTAAATTCTTCTCCTTTGTGGTGCCATATCAGGACCTGCTTTTAATCCGTTTATTACCCGAGCGTCCCAAAAAACCATCATAATTGCTGGTAATCAAATGAGACTCTATCTGGGAAATGGTATCAATAGCAACACCAACAACAATCAACAGCGCTGTCCCGCCGAAATAAAATGGTACGTTAAACTTATTCATCAATACGGTGGGTAGCACACAGACCACTGAGACATAAGCGGCTCCGCCCACAGTAATCCTTGTGAGCACTTTATCTATATATTCAGCTGTCCGTTTTCCCGGTCGAATGCCTGGAATGTATCCGCCGTTCTTTTTCATATTTTCGGCCACATCTTCAGGATTAAACTGAACTGCAGTATAAAAAAAGCAGAAGAAAACGATAAAACCAACATATAACAGATAATACCAAATTGTTCCCGGACTAAATAAGCCAGCCACAGTCTGCATAACAGGCAGGTTGATGAACTGAGCCACAGTGGTGGGAAACATGATGATAGAAGATGCAAATATAGGCGGAATAACGCCGGATGTATTTATTTTGAGCGGAAGATGCGACGTCTGTCCGCCATACATTTTTCTACCGACAACACGTTTGGCATAATGAACGGGAATTCTGCGTTGGGCCAATTCCATAAAAATAATGGCGGCGACCACACCAACCATCAGCACAACCAAAATGATGGTTGAAAACAGCCCCATTTCACCAGTGCTCAACAGCCTTCCCATTTTAACACCCGCTGACGGCATATTGGCGACAATACCGGCAAAAATGATCAAAGAGATGCCATTGCCGATGCCCCGTTCAGTAATCTGTTCACCAAGCCACATGATAAATGCAGTTCCCGCTGTCAGGGTAATAATGGTGATCAGTCGAAATCCCCACCCGGGATACGGAACAATGGGAATCCCGGCTGGCGATGTCATGGATTCAAGGCCCACAGCAATCCCAAAACCCTGTATGGCGCTTAAAACAACCGTACCATACCGGGTTAACTGGGTTTTCTTTTTACGACCGGCATCCCCTTCTTTTTTAAGCTGTTCAAGATAAGGAACGACCACGGTCATCAGTTCCAGAATAATGGAGGCACTGATATAAGGCATAATACCCAGGGCAAAAATAGAAAGCCGCTGCAGCGCTCCGCCAGAGAACATGTTGAACATGGAAAATAAAGTACCCGAAGCCGATGCAAAAAATGATTCCAATGCCGCCCCGTCAATACCTGGTGTCGGGACATGCACCCCAATCCTATAGACAAAAAGCAAGGCGAGCGTAATCAATATCTTGCGTTTCAGCTCCGGCAACTTGAGCATATTCTGGTAGCTGTTCTGGATCATTGGAACTTTTCCTTATACCTTTACGGCTATTCTACGCTGCCACCGGCAGTTTCAATTTTTTCTTTGGCACTTTGGGAAACCAAAATGTCTTTCAGATTAAACTTTTTGGTTACGTCACCTTCGCCAAGAAGTTTAACCCCGTCCACAGGCCCTTTAACAAGACCGGCTTCTCTGAGGACAGCCTCGGTAATTTGAGTACCATCGTCAAAACGATCAAGGTCTTTAACATTAAGAACTGCGTTATGGGTTTTAAACATATAATTTTTAAAACCGCGTTTGGGCAGGCGCCTGTAAATCGGCATCTGTCCACCTTCAAAACCGGGACGAACAGACCCGCCGGAACGTGCCTTGAGGCCCTTATGTCCCCGAGTAGAGGTTTTTCCCATACCGGAACCGGGACCACGCCCTACTCGTTTTCTATTTTTTCTGCTGCCGGGAGCAGGAGCCAGATCATGTAACTGCATCCTAAACCTCCTCTACTTTCACCAGGTGTGATACCTTTCTCACCTGCCCCATGATCACAGGGGTATTATCGTGCTCCACAGTGTGGTGCATCCGTTTAATGCCCAGGGAGCGTATAATCCGTCCATGCTTTGCAGGACGACCGATGGCGCTTCTTATCTGCGTAATCTTTATTTTATCAGCCATTGTCCGCCTCTTTATATTTCTTCTGGGTTAAGCCCGCGTCTTTTGGCAACTTCTTCCTTGGTACACAAGGATTGGAGTCCGGCCATGGTGGCTCTTACAATATTTTGGGTGTTATGGGAACCAATACATTTTGTCAAAATATCGGTTACACCGGCTGCTTCAAGGACCGCACGAATACCGCCGCCTGCAATCAATCCCGTACCGGGAGAAGCAGGTTTAAGAAGAACCCGTCCGGATCCGGCGTGTCCCAAAACTTCAAAGGGAACCGTGCCATTCAGGATAGCTACTTTTTTCATGTTTCGTTTGGCTTTTTCCATTCCTTTTCTAATCGCTTCAGGAACTTCTTTGGCCCTTCCCAGTCCATATCCTACGCTGCCTTCACCGTCACCTACCACAACCAGGGCAGTAAAAGTAAAGTTTCGACCACCTTTAACGACCTTCGCAACACGGTTAATTCTGACGACCTTATCGATCAGCCCGGTATCTTCCATTTGCTGTTGTTGTCTTGCCAAGGGTTTCCTCCTTAATTAGAATTCAAGACCGGCTTCGCGAGCCCCGTCTGAAAGTGCTTTTACGCGTCCGTGAAAAAGGAACCCATTCCGGTCAAAAACAACCTTTCTAATTCCTTTGTCCATTGCCCTTTTGCCGATAAGGTTACCCACAGCCTTTGCAACATCCTGTTTTTTGCCCTCAACAGGCGTTTCTTTGTACTCTTTGTCGAGGGTAGATGCAGCAACCAGCGTAGTGCCTTTTGTGTCATCTATAATCTGGGCGTAAATATGTTTGGCTGTTCTGAAAACGCTCAGTCGGGGACGTTCCTGATTACCAAATATATTTTTTCTAATCCGTTTTTTTCTTTTAAGCCGTGCAACCAGCCTTGGTGATGTATTTGCCATAATCTATATTCCCCACCTATTAATCTTTACCAGCAGTTTTACCTGCTTTTCTGATAATTCTTTCGTCAGCATACATAATGCCTTTGCCTTTATAAGGCTCGGGAGGTCTAATAGCTCTGATATTTGCTGCTGCCTGACCCAAAAGCTCTTTATCGATGCAGCTAAGGGTAACTTCGACGTTTTTGTCCACAGCAGCAGTTACACCATCAGGAAGGGCAAAATCCACAGGGTTTGAGTACCCGACAGACAGAACCAAATTCTTTCCTTTGGTCTCAGCCCGGTAGCCAATGCCGGAAAGTACCAGTTTTTTTTCATAACCTTCGGTGACACCATGTACCATGTTAAAAATCAGAGACCTGAAAAGCCCCTGAAGTGCCACTTTCTTTTTATCGGAGGTGTCGGTAGACACACTCAACACCTGGTTATCAATTTCAATATTTACTGCCGGGTGCAGCTTGCGGTCAAGACTGCCTTTAGGCCCTTTGACATTGATGGTATCGCCATCAAGGGTGATCTGAACCTTATCTGGAAGCTGAACCGGCTTTTTTCCTATTCTGGACATCTTATCGCTCCTGTCTTACCAAACGTTACAAAGAATTTCACCGCCGACCTTTGCTTCTTTAGCCTGCTTGTCGGTCATCAACCCCTTAGAAGTGGAAATGATGGAAATACCTAAGCCATTCAGTACCGGCTTGATATTTTTTGATTTCGCATAAACCCTGCAAGAGGGTTTGCTTACACGTTGTATACCAAAAATAGTGGGTGCGCCTTCTGAAACATATTTCAAGACCACCCGGATAACCCCCTGGGTCTCGTTCTCAAGAAATTTATAATCTTTGATATACCCTTGTTCCTTCAGCACCCGCACCATCTCGAGTTTAACCTTTGATCCGGGGATATCCACCTTGGACAGACCTGCCTTGCCACCATTTCTGATTATGGTCAGCATGTCTGCAATGGGATCACTAGTTGCCATTTGAAAATCTCCTTAAATAAGCTGATATTTTAATAGTCGTTAGAATCTGAATATTACCAAGAAGACTTGGTTACGCCGGGCAGTTTACCCTGGGAAGCAAGCGTTCTAAAACAAATTCTGCATATACCAGCTTTTCTAATAAATGCACGTGGTCTACCGCATAAAGGACACCGGTTGTAAGCCCGTACACCAAATTTGGGTCTTCTTTGTGCCTTTGCGATTAAAGCTTTTTTAGCCAAACGATCTTCCTCCTTCGGTCCTTAGTTTTTAAAGGGCATTCCCATTAATTTAAGAAATGATTTTCCCTCTTCATCGGTTTGGGCTGTGGTGACAACAGTGACATTAAGCCCCTTGATCGCGTCAACCTTATCATAATCGATTTCAGGAAAGATGATGTGCTCTGTGATACCAAGGCTGTAGTTGCCACGGCCATCAAACGCCTTTCCAGAAATGCCTCTGAAATCCCTTACACGGGGAAGTGCAATGTTGATCAGTCGTTCAAGAAAGTCATACATTTTTTCCCGTCTAAGCGTTACCTTGCAGCCGATGGGAAGATCCGCGCGCAATTTAAAGTTTGCAATGGGTTTTTTTGCACGGGTAATTACGGCTTTCTGTCCCGCAATCAATCCGAGCTCCTGGGCGGCTGTTTCAACAATTTTAGGGTTTCTGACCGCCTCGCCAAGCCCCATATTCAGTACAATTTTATCCAACTTGGGAACCTGGCACTGATTGGTGTATTTAAACTCTTCCGTCAGTGCGGGAACCACTTCGTTGGTATACTTTTCCTTAAGCGTAGTCATTTATTTTCTCCGGCTTTCGGTGTTATGAGTCTATATGCTGATTGCATTTTTTACAGACTCTCACCCGTTTTCCATCTTCAAGCTGTTTGATTCCGATACGGGTCGGTTTGACACAAGAATTACACATCAGCATAAGATTGGATACATCCATGGGCATCGCTTTTTCGACAATGCCTCCCTGGGGGTTTTCCTGGGAAGGACGCTGATGAACTTTGACCATGTTGATATTTTCAACAACAATCCGGTTCGTCTTTTTGACAACCTTGAGAACTTTGCCGATCTTGCCTTTGTCCTTGCCGGTCAACACCTTTACTTTATCGTCTTTTTTAATTCTTATTTTCATGACTTATTTTGTTCTCCTAAGGCCCTGGATCAAAGTACGTCGGGCGCAAGAGAAATAATCTTCATAAAACGCCTTGCACGAAGTTCCCTTGCAACCGGTCCGAAAATACGTGTTCCTACCGGCTCGTTGTTCTTGTTAATCACAACTGCGGAATTATCATCAAAACGGATGGATGATCCGTCGGGCCGGGAGATCTCTTTTTTTGTTCTGACAATAACTGCGCGGACGACATCTCCCTTGCTGACCTTTGAATTGGGAATCGCCTCCTTTACGGAAACAATGATAACATCTCCGATGGTGGCGTATCTTCTTTTAGATCCGCCAAGAACTTTAATGCAGTACAGTTCCTTGGCGCCTGAATTGTCAGCGACTGTCAGTCTGGTTTCACTTTGAATCATTATTCAACTCCTTAGACACTAGACCGCTTTTTTAACAATTTCAGCAATGCGAAACCGTTTTAATTTACTCAGCGGCCTGGTTTCGATAATTTTGACTTCGTCACCAATTCTGCATTCATTCTGCTCATCATGGGCATGATATTTTTTGTAACGTTTGATGTATTTTTTATACACCTTATGCTGTACAAATCTTTCAACCCTGACCACCACGGACTTATCCATTTTGTCAGACACGATCAGACCAATCAGCTCTTTTTTATTTTTTTTTGTAGTTTCCATATCGATACTCATTAGTTAGCTAATTTTTGACGTTCATTTCTTTGGAAATCGTGTAAAGCCTGGCGATGTCTTTTCTTACACTGGACAGATTGGCAGTATTCGCGAGCTGACCCACATTATTCTGGAAACGAAGGTTAAACAGTTCTTTTTTAAGCTCAACGATCTTCTCTTTAATCTGACCTGCATCCATATCCCTGATTTCACTAGCTTTTAACATTATTTGCTCCTTTCCACAAAACGGGTTTTCACGGAAAGTTTTCTGGCTGCCAGTTTTAGGGCTTCTTTAGCCAATTCTCTGTCGACGCCTTCCATCTCATAAAGAATTTTGCCCGGTTTTACACGTGCAACCCAAGCATCTGTTGCACCTTTACCCTTACCCATTCTAACTTCAGCAGGCTTTTTGGTAATTGGATGATCAGGAAAAAAACGAATCCAACTTTTGCCCTGTCTTTTTGCCTTTCTGGTCATTGCGACACGGGCAGCCTCAATCTGTCTTGCATTTACATACCCGCATTCCACAGCCTGAAGTCCATAATCTCCAAAACTCAGTGTATTTCCCCGGGTTGGCGTTCCTTTAGTTCTACCACGGAACTGTTTGCGGAATTTGATATTTCTGGGACTCAGCATTTGCTAATTTCTCCTTATGCCCTTAATTAGTTGCCAGAGTCTGTTCACCGGGGTTGATAACTTCCCCTTTGAATATGAACACCTTAATACCGATGAGTCCATAGGTGGTATTGGCTTCAATGAAACCGTAATCCACATCAGCTCTAAGCGTATGCAAAGGAATTCTACCTTCCTTGTACCATTCGGTTCTGGCCATTTCAGCACCACCCAAACGACCGGAGCAAATAATTTTAATACCTTTGGCCCCAAATCTCATGGCTGAGGAAACGCTTCTTTTCATTGCCCTTCTGAAGGCGATACGTTTTTCAAGCTGGCTTGCAATATTTTCAGCCACCAGCTGCGCATCGGTTTCAGGTCTTCTGACTTCTTTGATATCAATCAGAACTTCAGGATTAAGCATTTTTTCAAGCTCACTTTTCAGCAATGCAATCTCAGCACCTTTTTTGCCGATGATGATGCCGGGCCTAGCTGCAAACACGCGAAGCCTGATCTGTTTTGAAAACCGCTCAATCTCAATTTTGGAGATACCGGCGTGGTATAATTTCTTTTTCAAATATTTTCTTACTTTGAAATCTTCTTCGACAAAGCTTGCATACTCTTTGTCGGCATACCACCGGGAATCCCAAGTCCTGATGATGCCTAATCTTAATCCGGTAGGATTTACTTTCTGGCCCAAGCCTTTTCCTCCTTGTTTAGACGGTTTCTTCTACAACCACTGTTAAATGACTGGTTCTTTTTAGAATACGGGCAGCTCTACCCCTTGCCCGCGGCCTGAACCGCTTCATGGATGGTCCATGATCAACAATCACATTTTTCACTACCAGCTTATCAACATCCATCTCGTTATTATGCTCAGCATTGGCAATGGCAGACGCCAAGGTTTTATACATAATACCCGCAGCCTTTAAAGGCATGAACTTTAACAAGGTCAGTGCCTGTTCTGCATTTTTACCTTTGATCTCGCTGATGGGCAGCCGAAGCTTTAACGGTGAAATTCTTGCATATCTTGTAGTCGCTTTAACTTCCATATCTTAAATTTCCTCTAAATCATGGCAGATTACCGTTTGGCTTTTTTATCTGCGGCATGACCCCAATAAGTTCTTGTGGGTGAAAATTCACCAAGTTTATGTCCCACCATATTCTCTGTTACAAACACAGGAATAAACTTTTTCCCATTGTGAACAGCAAAGGTAGTCCCAACCATTTCAGGTAAAATTGTGGAACGACGCGACCAGGTTTTGATTACTTTATTGCTGCTGGACTTCTGGGCTTCAAGAACTTTTTTAAGAAGCTCAGGCGCGATATAGGGTCCTTTTTTTAACGATCTTGGCATAGTTTATCACCTATTTCCTTTTAGCCCTTCTTTTAACAATATACTGATCCGTTCTGGCATTATTACGGGTTCTCTTACCCTTGGCAGGCAGACCCCATGGAGAACATGGTTGGCGACCACCGGATGAACGGCCTTCACCACCACCCATGGGATGATCCACGGGGTTCATTGCAACACCGCGAACAGAAGGACGTTTTCCCATCCATCTGGTACGTCCAGCTTTACCGATACTGACATCGCTGTGCTTCTCATTTCCAACGCGACCAACAGTGGCTTTGCACTTAACATGGATCATGCGGACTTCACCTGATGGCAGCAGGATCTGGGCATACGCACCCTCTTTAGCCATTAGACGGGCATAACCGCCGGCACTTCTGACGATCTGACCGCCCTTGTTCTGTTTCAATTCAATATTATGAATTCTGGTACCGGTGGGAATATTTTCCAGCGGCAAACAGTTGCCAGGTTTAATATCAGCATCAGGGCCGGTTTCAAGGATATCACCAACCTTAATGTCAAGGGGAGCCAGGATGTATCTTTTCTCACCGTCAGCGTAGGTTAACAAGGCAATTCTAGCAGATCTGTTCGGATCATATTCAATCGCAGAAACCTTGGCTGGAATTCCGTCTTTATCCCGTTTGAAATCGATAATACGATATTTTTTCTTAGCCCCACCACCTCTGTGTTTGGCGGTGATTCTTCCGTATGAATTTCGGCCAGACCGTTTATTGAGATTTTTAGTCAGCCTGCGTTCAGGGCTTTCTTTTGTAATTTCTTCAAAAGAAAGATACTCCTGAGCGCGTCTTCCCGGAGATGTCGGCTTGGTCTTAACTATTGTTGACATATTAATACCTCTTTACACACCTTCAAAAAAATCAATTCGTTGTCCAGGCATCAGCGTTACAACGGCTTTTTTCCAGTCCACTTTTTTGCCGATAATTCTGCCACGCTGCTTTATTTTACCTTTGACCTGAATGGTTCTAACCTGTTTAACCTGGGTATTGAATGCTTTTTCAACAGCAGTTTTAATTTCAACTCTGTTAGCATTTTTAGCAACTTTTAAAGTTACCTGGTTATACAGCTCTCTTTGAAGGGTGGATTTTTCGGTAACCACAGGTCCACGGAGGATGTCATATTCAATCATCTTAGCTCAGCCTCCCTTTGATATTCTCGATACTGGATTCAACCAGCAGAAGATTTTTAAACTTTAAAATGTCGTACACGTTTAGACCTTCAGTCTTAATTACTTTAACATCCGGAATATTCCTGGAAGACATAGCAAGTTTCGTATCATCAGCGTCTGAGACAATGAGAAGATCATTGAGCTTAAGTGCGGAAAGCACATTTGCCAATGCTTTTGTCTTAATTTCTTCAAGCTCCAGAGCGTCAATAACAAAAAGTTGACTGTCGGAAACTTTGGCGCTTAACGCCATTTTCAGGGCAAGTTTTCTTACTTTTTTAGGCACTTTTATTTCATAGGACCTTGGGCTGGGACCAAAGATAACACCGCCACCTTTACGCAATGGAGACTTAATGCTACCGGCCCGGGCATTACCGGTTCCTTTCTGCCTGAATAATTTCTTTGTAGAGCCTGAAATCATACCCCTGGTTTTAGACGCAGCAGTCCCTACCCGTTTTGACACGAGCTGGGACCGAACGACTTCGTGAAGAACACTTGTTTTAACCGGTATGCTGAAAATTTCGTCAGGTAGCTCAACTTCAGACACTTTAGCACCTGTACTGTTTAATACTTCTACAGCAGCCATTATTCTTCCTCTTCAATTTTGATCGACTATGCATCACTGCGAAATAATTGCAATACCCATAGCCGCTATTCGTCTATTTATTTAGACTGATGTTCTACCGTTTTTTAATTGTAATCAAAAAACGGCTTCAAAAACTGTTTTATTTTTTTACATCAGCTTTGCGCACTTCGACAACACCTGTTTTAAAACCCGGCACAGCTCCTTTTACAAGGATAAGATTGTCGTCGTGTTTAATATCTACAATCGTTAAGTTCTTAACCGTAACCCGATCTACCCCTTTGTGACCCGGCAATCTTTTTCCTTTGATTACCTTAGCAGGCCAGGCAGAGTTACCGATTGAACCTGGTTTTCTATGATTACGGTTACCGTGGCTCTCCGGCCCTCTGGAAAAACCATGTCTTTTAATAGTTCCCTGGAAGCCTCGCCCCTTTGATGTACCGGTCACAGTCACTTTGTCGCCAATTGAAAACATGTCAACGCCGATGGTCGTACCAGCTTCAATATCTTCAACTGAATCTTCTCTAAACTCTTTTAATACGCGAAAGCCTCTATCTGTTGCCTTCTTTAGATGTCCTGCAATCGGTTTGTTTAGCCGCTCAACCGGCTTTTCATCAAACCCGAGCTGCAAGGCTGTGTACCCGTCGGTGTCCTCAGTCTTTATCTGGGTCACAACGCAGGGTCCAACCTGCAACACTGTAACAGGAACGAGCTGTCCATCGGAGGCAAACACATTGGTCATCCCGATTTTTTTTCCAAGCAATCCACTCATCATAACAAATATGTCCCTGTTAATGCACTATAATTTAATTTCGACATCTACGCCGGGGGACAGGTCAAGTTTCATTAACGCGTCCACTGTCTGTTGTGTCGGCTCAAGAATATCCATCATTCTCTTGTGCGTTCTAATCTCGAACTGCTCACGGGATTTTTTATTCACGTGAGGAGAACGCAACACAGTAAACTTGTTGATACGAGTGGGTAGGGGAACCGGTCCCACAATTCTGGCACCGGTTTTCCTTGCTGTATCAACAATATCTACTGAAGACTGATCAAGCAGCTTATGATCATAAGCTTTGAGCCTAATTCTAATTTTAGTCTTCAACATTGTTATTGTTCTTTCTTAATCTACTATTCTATAATTTCGCCAACAACGCCGGCACCAACCGTACGACCACCCTCACGGATAGCGAAACGAAGTTCTTTTTCCATGGCGATGGGGTTGATCAACTCAACGTTAATGGTTGCATTATCGCCAGGCATGATCATCTCAACGCCTTCTTCCAAGCTCAAAACACCAGTGATGTCGGTGGTCCGGAAGAAAAACTGAGGCCTGTAACCTGAGAAGAACGGGGTATGACGCCCACCTTCTTCTTTGCTCAATGCATACATTTCAGCTTTAAATTTGGTATGCGGGGTAATAGTGCCCGGCTTGCAGACAACCTGACCACGTTCAACCTGATCGCGTTTGGTACCGCGCAGCAGCAACCCAACATTATCACCAGCCTGTCCTTCATCAAGAAGCTTCCTGAACATCTCAACACCGGTGCAAGTTGTCTTTGCCGTATCTCTGATACCTACAATTTCGATTTCTTCACCAGTTTTAATAACACCACGCTCAATACGCCCGGTAACAACCGTACCACGACCAGAAATAGAGAACACATCCTCAATAGGCATCAAGAAGGGCTTAGCCGTATCTCTCTCGGGCTCTGGAACATAAGAGTCAAGGGTATCAAGAAGCTCAAAGATTGGTTTAGCGGCATCATCGTCAACGTCATCGCACTCCAGAGCCTTAAGCGCAGAACCACGAATAATCGGAGTTTCATCACCAGGAAAATCATAAGTATCCAGAAGCTCCTGAAGCTCCATCTCAACCAGTTCAATCAGCTCTTCATCATCGACCATGTCGCATTTATTCAGAAAAACAACGATCTTGGGCACACCAACCTGACGGGCAAGCAGAATATGCTCACGGGTCTGGGGCATGGGACCGTCATCAGCGGACACAACAAGAATAGCACCATCCATCTGGGCAGCACCGGTGATCATATTTTTAATATAATCAGCATGACCCGGACAATCAACATGCGCGTAATGGCGGTTGTCAGTCTCGTATTCAACATGGGCAGTAGCGATCGTAATACCACGTTCTCTCTCTTCAGGGGCTTTATCAATTTCATCAAAGGGAACATAAGTTCCATTTCCCTTCAAGCCGGCAAGTTTGGTAATCGCCGCAGTCAGAGTAGTTTTACCATGATCGATATGCCCGATTGTCCCGATGTTTACATGCGGTTTGTTCCGCTCAAATTTCTCCTTAGCCATCTTCTGTATTCCTCCTGTGGAATGTTTACAAAGATATTTTCAAAAACTCTACCACCTAAAATGCGCGAATGCCTTATTAGCCTCTGCCATTCTATGTGTATCTTCTCTTTTCTTAATTGCCCCCCCACGCTCATTATAAGCGTCCATCAACTCAGCAGCAAGCTTATTCGCAAAGCCTTTTTCAGAACGACTTCTACTGAAATTAATGAGCCATCTGAAAGCCAAAGCTGTCTGGCGGGCGGGTTTTATATCAGTGGGAACCTGATAGGTAGACCCACCAATCCTTCTTGATTTCACTTCAACAGAAGGCCTGATATTATCAATCGCTTTTTTAAACACTGCCAGCGCAGGTTCGCCAATTTTATCTTCAGCAATCATCAACGCAGTAGCCACAACACTCCGGGCAGCATTCTTTTTGCCGTCTTTCATAACGCAATTGACAAACTTGGCTGCAAGCTTTTCTTCATGCGTGGCATCCTGCATGAAACCTTCTTTAAACACTAATTTTTCTGCCATCTTAAAAAGTCCACCAAATTTATATTTTATTAATATGAATGCTTAAAAAACCCATCGTGACTATTTGGGACGTTTGGCACCATATTTTGAACGCCCCTGGCGACGATCGTCTACACCCAGCGTATCAAGGGCACCCCGGACGATATGATACCGCACACCCGGAAGGTCTTTTACTCTCCCACCCCTGACCAACACCACAGAGTGCTCCTGGAGATTATGCCCCATGCCCGGGATATAAGCTGCAACTTCCATACCGGTTGTCAAACGAACCCTTGCAACCTTCCTTAGAGCCGAGTTCGGTTTTTTAGGCGTAGAAGTATACACTCTAGTGCAAACCCCACGCTTTTGAGGCCCGCCTTTCAACGCCGGCGTACTAACCTTTTTTTCAGCCCTCTTCCTACCTCTTCGTACCAATTGATTTATGGTCGGCATAACTCCACACGCTCCTTCATCAAACATAATAAGTCGCCATACACGACAAAATATTTAATTTTACTTATACTTTTTTGAAATGTCAACAATATTTTAATTTTTCTATACTTCGGCAAATTCACCATATCCCACTTCGATATTACGATAGCCGGGGAAACCCGTGCCGGCAGGGATAAGTCTTCCCATGACAACGTTTTCTTTTAACCCTTTAAGACTGTCATATTTACCTTCAATGGCAGCCAGGGTCAGCACCTTGGTTGTTTCCTGGAAGGATGCCGCAGACAAAAAGCTGTCCGTGGACAAAGAGGCCTTTGTAATACCAAGAATCAAAGGCTCACCCTTGGCCGGCTCACCGCCCTCCATGGCAACCTTCCGGTTGGTTTCCTCGAAAAGAATGCGGTCAACCTGTTCGTCCGGGATAAAATTGGTGTCCCCGGTGGAGATCACTTTAACCCGACGCATCATCTGCCGGATAACAACCTCAATGTGCTTGTCATTAATGCGCACACCCTGGAGCCTGTATACTTCCTGGACCTCATCGACCAAGTACTTGGCCAATGCCACTTCCCCTTTGATGTTCATGATGTCCTGGGGATTTGCAGACCCTGCGATCAGCGGATCACCTGATTTTACATAATCACCGTCATACACGGATACATGCTGCCCCTTGGGGATGGCGTACTCCTTTGCCTCACCAACGTCAGCAGGCTTGATCGTAACCTTCTGACGGCCTTTGGTTCCCTTTGAAACTGTGACATAACCGTCTATTTCCGTCAAAACAGCCGGATCTTTTGGTTTTCTGACCTCAAACAACTCTGCAACCCTGGGCAGACCACCGGTGATATCTTTTGTTTTTGTGGTGGCACGCGGCAACTTGGCAATAACATCACCTGCCATGATATTATCATCTTCTTCCACCGTTAGAATCGCATTTACCGGCAGGTAATATCTGGCAGGGGTCTTTGAATTCGGCAGCTTAACCGCTTTACCCTCTTTATCTTTTACGGTAATTCTGGGCCGGACCTCAACATCCTTGCTTTCAATGATCGTTCTGGACACCTTACCGGTAACCGGGTCAATCTGCTCTTGAACCGTATTACCCACGATAATGTCGGCAAATCGAATCCGTCCGGACACTTCCGTGATAATCGGCGTGGTAAAGGGATCCCAGGAGGCTATAATATCTCCAGGTTCAATCTGCTGACCATTTTTGGCATGCAAAGTAGCACCATAGATAACATTATCTTTGGCACGCTCACGTCCCTCCTCACCGACAATGGTCACACCACCGCCCTTACGGTTCATGACAATGACATCGCCCTGGGCCGAAGTTACGGTCTGGATATCGTCGTTGAACTTTAAAATTCCACCAACTCGGGCCTTGACTTCTGCGACCTCAACCTTTCTTGAAGCGGTACCACCGATATGGAAGGTACGCATGGTCAACTGGGTGCCCGGCTCGCCAATGGACTGGGCGGCCACAATACCAATGGCCTGGCCGATTTCAACGGTGACACCATGAGCCAAATCACGGCCATAACATCTCGAACAGACGCCGTGCCTTGAATTACAAGTCAATACGGATCTAATCTTTACCCGCTGAACACCAGCAGCCTCAATGGCAGCCACATGGGACTCATTCAGTTCCGTGTCGGATGCCACAATAAATTCATCCGAATAGGGGTCACGAATATCCTCCTGGGTAACACGACCGAGTATTCTTTCCCCAAGGGTCTGAATAATTTCCCCACCCTCATACAATGCTTCAACTTCTATACCGTTAATAGTACCGCAATCAGGCTCGACAATCGTGCAGTCCTGGCCGACATCAGCCAGACGGCGGGTAAGATAACCGGAGTTGGCTGTTTTCAGTGCGGTATCCGCAAGCCCTTTTCGTGCACCATGGGTGGAAATAAAGTACTGCAGAACGGACAGACCTTCACGGAAACAAGCCGTGATGGGGTTTTCAATAATTTCGCCCGAAGGTTTAGCCATCAACCCACGCATACCGGCCAACTGGCGCATCTGATCCTTGGAGCCACGGGCCCCGGAATCCGCCATAACATAGACAGCATTAAGTTCTTCCGAACCGTCCGACCCTTCTTTTTGGGGCGGATTTTTCATAACTTCCATCATGGCGTTGGCAATATCATCTGTGGCCTGGGCCCAGATATCGACCACCTTATTATATTTCTCGCCCTGGGTAATCAGACCTTCGGAATACTGGTTTTTGATATCTTCAATATTTTTTTCCGCCTTGCCAATGAGATCCCATTTATTGGCCGGAATAATCATGTCGTCAATGCAGATGGACAGCCCGCCAAGGGTTGAATTTTTGTACCCAATATCCTTCAGGCGATCAGAAAGGATAACCGTTTCCTTTAAACCGATATTTCTATAAGCATAATCAATCAGCTTAACAATGGATTTTTTGTCCATCAACTTGTTCACCAGACTAAACGGCAACGTTGAGGTTCTTTCGTCCACTTTGAAAATGGTATACTTGTCACCTACCATCCGCACATCAGTAAATTGATCTTGCTTGAGCCCATAAAGCTGCTCCACCACCACGTCGGAAACATGGAAAATATTTTTGAACTCTTTACGAGTTAAAACGCCGGTTTTCCCCCGGGTCTTTTTAATTTCCTCATCTCCATATTTTTCAAGGACAGTGTCGAAATCCTCCCCAGCCTTGAGTTCAGCCAGCGCGGCTTCGGCATCTTCAAGAGTCCCAGTCCGAATACGGCTCATATCCAACAGCACATCACCAGGAATGGTTTCCCACAGCAGAATTCGGCCGGTGGTAGTTTCATAAATCACGTCGTCAATGCGGACTTTAATTTTGGCATGAATATCAAGCGCTCCGGCATCAAAGGCAAACCGAACCTCGTCGATACTTGAGAAAGTAGCCCCTTCTCCCTGCTGCCCTGACATCGCCCGGGTCATATAATAAATGCCCAATACAATATCCTGGGTAGGAACAATAATAGGCTGCCCGTTTGCGGGAGACAAGATATTGTTGGTGGAGAGCATCATCACCCGAGCCTCAAGCTGGGATTCCAGGGAGAGTGGCACATGAACGGCCATCTGGTCTCCGTCAAAGTCAGCGTTGAATGCCGGACACACCAAGGGATGAAGCTGAATGGCCTTGCCCTCAATCAATACCGGTTCAAACGCCTGGAAGCCGAGACGATGCAGGGTGGGTGCACGGTTAAGCATTACCGGGTATTCCTTGACAACCGCTTCAAGGGCATCCCACACTTCCGTTTCTTCGCGTTCCACCATTTTCTTGGCACTTTTGACCGTAGAGACCAGGCTTTTTTGCTCAAGGTAATTGTAAATAAACGGTTTAAACAACTCCAACGCCATTTTCTTAGGAATACCGCACTGATGAAGCCGTAGTTCAGATCCCACGGTAATAACGGTACGACCTGAGTAATCCACACGTTTACCCAAAAGGTTCTGGCGGAAACGACCTTGTTTGCCTTTTAGCGTGTCAGACAGTGATTTTAACGGGCGTTTATTGGTACCTGTGACCACCCGGCCATGGCGGCCATTGTCAAAAAGTACGTCCACCGCTTCCTGAAGCATACGCTTTTCGTTGCGAACAATAATATCAGGGGCATTGAGATCAACCAGCCGTTTAAGACGGTTATTGCGGTTGAGCACCCGACGATACAGATCATTCAGATCCGAGGTGGCAAACCGTCCGCCTTCCAGGGGAACCAGAGGACGCAGATCCGGCGGCAAAATTGGACAGGCCGTGAGAATCATCCGTGAAGGCTCTATACCGGAGGACAAAAACGCATCAATTACCTTCATTCGCTTGGCCATTTTTTGCTGTTTTGCCATGGATTTAGTCAGACCGATCTCTTCGGTCAGCTCATCGTGAACAGCCTGAAGATCGATCTCATTGAGCAGCGTTAAAATAGCCTCTGCACCAAGTCCTGCAACAAAGCCCTCCTCTCCGAATGTTTCAATGGCCTCGTAATACTGGTCATCGGAGAGCAGTTGCATTTTTTTAAGCCCCGTATCCTTGGGGTCAATAACGATGAAGGAATCAAAGTAAAGAACCTTCTCCAGATTCTTCAACGTCATATCCAGCACATTGCCTATCTTTGAAGGCAGACTTTTCAAAAACCAGATATGAGAAACAGGCGCGGCAAGTTCAATGTGCGCCATACGATCGCGCCTGACTTTGGATTGAATAACCTCAACCCCACATTTCTCACAGACCACGCCCCGGTGTTTCATGCGTTTATACTTACCGCAATTACACTCATAGTCCTTGGTCGGTCCAAATACCTTGGCGCAGAAAAGACCGTCACGTTCGGGCTTAAAAGTCCTATAGTTAATGGTTTCTGGTTTTTTTATTTCACCGTAGGACCATTCCCGAATCTGATCGGATGATGCAAGGCTGATCTGAACGCCCTGGTAACTTTGAGGATCCTTGGGTTTTGCGAAGAAATCATAAATATTATCCAATGTCTTCTCCTTATTTGCTACCTTCTATAAGATTCATATCCAGCCCCAGAGCATTAAGCTCTTTAATCAGAACCCTGAAAGATTCAGGCATTCCGGGTTCCAGGACATTCTGGCCCTTAACAATTTTTTCATACATACGGGTCCGGCCGGTCATATCATCGGACTTCACCGTAAGAAATTCCTGAAGCGCATGGGCTGCACCGTATGCTTCCATGGCCCAGACCTCCATCTCCCCAAGACGCTGGCCACCAAACTGGGCCTTACCGCCGAGGGGCTGCTGGGTAACAAGCGAATAAGGCCCAATGGACCGCGCATGCAACTTGTCATCAACCAGATGGTGAAGTTTAAGCATATACATGGTTCCCACAGTAACCGGCTTATCAAAGGGTCTTCCGGTACGACCGTCGTAGAGTATGGACTGGCCTGACGGATCACTTCCAGACATGCTGATCAACTCCTTGATCTCTTCCTCTGTGGCACCGTCAAATACCGGGGTGGCAGTATGAACACCGTTTTTATAGCGGGAGATAAATTCCAAGAATTTTTCATCATCCATGTCATCAATATCCCGGACAATGGCATCATCCACCAGTCCTTCTTTTTGTTTGCGGGTCAGGGAGAATACCTGCTTGGCTTTATCTCGCAACGCATCCATCCGCTTTTCTTCGAGCATCTCATCGATCTGCTGACCCAGGGCATAGGCGGCCCGCCCAAGATGAATTTCAAGAATCTGCCCCACATTCATACGGGACGGTACACCCAGGGGGTTAAGCACCATGTCAACAGGTCGACCATCTGCAAAATAAGGCAGGTCCTCCACACGAAGGATTCGTGAAACAACACCCTTATTCCCGTGACGACCGGCCATTTTATCACCCACCGAAAGCACACGCAACATGGCCACAGAAATCTTAATGAGCTTGAGCACTCCGGGAGGAAGGTCGTCGCCCTTTTCAAACCTGGAAACCTGGCGGTTGAAATGCTCCCGGGCCTTTTTTATCTGGTCCTGGGCCTGTTCAAGAACAACCTGAACTTTTTCGGTTAATACGGCGTCTTCAACCGTGACATTTACGAGCACGGACACTGGAACCTTTACAAAAACCCCAGGCGCCACTTTTGTTCCGGCCTTAACCAGAACTTTGCCGTTTCGTTCCAGATCACTGTACAGCGTGTGACCCTCAAGAACGGATTCAACTTTCTCCCGACCGACATCGGAAATAATTTTTATCTCATCATCGCGGTCTTTTTCAAAACGTTCGATCTCTTCATCTTCGATCTGACGCGTTCTGTCATCCTTGGGAAGGCCCCTGCGGGAAAACACTTTGGCATCTATGACCTTTCCATGAACGCCCGGCGGCACACAAAGGGAAGTATCTTTTACATCCCCTGCTTTTTCACCAAAAATGGCGCGCAGCAACTTTTCCTCGGGAGAAAGCTGGGTTTCGCCCTTAGGCGTAATTTTACCCACCAGAATATCTCCGGGTTTGACCTCGGCCCCAAGACGGATAATACCGCTGTCATCCAGATTCTTCAGCGCATCTTCACCCACATTGGGAATATCCCTGGTAATCTCTTCTTTACCAAGTTTAGTGTCCCTGGCCAGCACCTCAAATTCTTCAACATGGACAGAGGTGTAGACACCATCTTTGACCAGGCGTTCGGATACCAGAATGGAATCCTCATAGTTATACCCATCCCAGGGCATAAAGGCCACGGTCACATTCTTGCCAAGGGCCAATTCCCCCAGTTCCGTTGACGGGCCATCGGCGATAACCTGCCCTTTTTTAACCCGCTCACCTTTTTGCATAATGGGTCTGTGGTTAAAACAGGTATTCTGGTTGGAACGAACAAATTTGGTACAGTTATATATGGAGACGGCTTTATTGAATTTGGGATCATCCGAGTCGTCATTTTTGACGACAATTCGTTTTGAATCCACATCAACCACCACGCCATCGCATTCGGCAACAATGGTAACTCCGGAATCTCTGGCCACAACCGCTTCCATGCCGGTGCCCACCAAAGGCGATTCACTGCGAATCAAAGGCACGGCCTGGCGCTGCATGTTGGATCCCATGAGTGCCCTGTTGGCGTCATCATTCTCAAGGAAAGGGATCAAGGATGCGGATACGGATACCAACTGGTTTGGCGACACGTCCATGAACTTGATTTCTTCAGGCGCCACCATCTCAAATTCCCCGGCCACCCGTGCAGATACCGTGGCATTGACAAAATTGCCTTCTGCATCCAAAACGGCATTGGCCTGGGCAATGGGATGTTCTTTTTCTTCAAACGCACTTAGATGCTGAATAGTTTTACTTGCATTACCGTCGGTTACTACCCTGAAAGGCGTTTCAATGAATCCAAAATCATTAACCCGGGCATAGGTACACAAAGAAACGATCAAACCGATGTTCGGTCCTTCAGGCGTCTCAATGGGGCAGATACGGCCATAATGGGACGGATGAACGTCACGCACTTCAAAACCTGCACGCTCACGGGTCAGACCGCCTGGTCCCAGCGCGGAAAGACGACGTTTGTGTGTGGTTTCAGACAAGGGGTTGGTCTGGTCCATAAACTGGGACAACTGTGATGTACCAAAAAATTCACGAACCACCGCAGAAACGGGCTTTGGATTAATGAGGTCGTGGGGCATCATGGCATCCACTTCCTGCATACTCATTTTTTCTTTAATCGCCCGCTCCATGCGGACAAGCCCAATGCGATAGTGGTTTTCCAACAACTCACCCACAGCTCTGACCCGCCGGTTTCCAAGGTGATCGATATCATCCACCTGACCCTGGGTATCCTTGAGCTCAATCAAAGTAGCTGCGGTGAGCAGTACGTCCTCTTTTCTCAGGGTTTTTACATCAATTTTCGTATTCACCCCAAGGCGGTGGTTCATTTTCAGCCGCCCCACCTTTGACAGGTCGTAATAAGCCTGGCGAAAAAACAGATGATCTATAAAATCCTGTGCAACCTCAATAGTAGCAGGATTGCCCGGACGAAGCCTGCGATAAATGTCCATTAAGGCTTCTTCTTTGGATTCAATCTTGTCAGACACCAGGGTTTTACGCATGCAATTTGAACTGCGGGGGTCTACATAGAGAATCTCAAAAGAATCAATACCTTTTTCCTCTAGTAACTCAAAGGTATCCGCTGCAATGGCCTGGCCGGCCTTAAACAAGGGCTCCGGGTCATCACTTTTCAGAAAAAAATTACTGGCGAATGATTTGCCGATTAGTTCCTCTTCAGAAATGGGAATAAAATCTAATTTTTCATCGGCAAGTTGTTTCAAGGCACGCTTGGTAAAAATTCGACCGGCCTTAACCACAACCTCCCCGGTTTCGGGAGATGTGATATCATAGCCAGCCCGCTGGCGGACCAAATTGTCAGGAATAAATTCCCGGAAGTAAGAACCGTTCTTACGTAGAATTTTTTCTTTGGTATAGAAAAAATCCAGAATATCTTCCCCGGTGTATCCGAATGCTTTAAAAAGGATGGAAACGGGAAATTTACGCCGCCGGTCAATACGAATATATACTATATCCTTGGCGTCAATTTCCATATCGATCCAGGACCCGCGCACTGGGATAATTCGGGCATTATAAATGATCTTACCAGAGGAATAATTTTTCCCCTTGTCATGATCAAAAAACACACCTGACGACCGATGGAGCTGGGAGACAACGGCACGTTCAGTTCCATTGATGATAAAGGTTCCCCTGGGTGTCATCAGAGGAATTGTGCCAAAATATATTTCCTGCTCTTTTATATCCCGGATCGTTGACACACCGGTATCTTTGTCATGGTCATAGACGACAAGCCGAACCCTGATATTAACCGGGATGTCATAGGTCATCCCGCGACTGATACACTCCTGCATAGAGTGCTTGGTCTCCCCAAAGGAGTAGGAGACATATTCAAGGGAAGACGTATCGGTAAAATCCTTGATGGGAAATACGGATTTAAAAACCGAATGAAGCCCCTTCTCCTCTCTATCCTGGGGTGAAACATCCCTTTGAAGAAATCCTTCAAAGGATTCTCTTTGCATCCCGATGAGATCCGGGATGTCTATTATTTTGCGTTTACCGCCAAACTCTTTTCTAACACGCTTGTTCGTCAAAAGACTTCCGGCCATGATATCTCCCGATGTGAGTTTTTCCAACTGTAAAAGCGGAGGCACGACCCATTGGCCTTGCCCCCGCGTATAGTTTATGCACAAACTATTTGTGCTTATAAGCTATGCTAAACTACTTTACAGACACCTGAGCACCGGCACCTTCGAGCTGTTCTTTAATTTTGTCTGCCTCATCTTTGGCAATACCTTCTTTCACAGCTTTGGGGGCTTCTTCAACAAGTGCCTTGGCTTCTTTCAATCCAAGACCGGTGATTGCACGAACTTCTTTAATTACATTAATTTTCTTGTCACCGGCAGCTTCAAGGATAACGTCAAATTCTGTTTTCTCTTCTGCGGCAGCGCCACCGGCATCACCACCAGCAGGCATCGCACCGGCAGCAAAGGCAACAGGTGCGGCTGCAGACACACCAAATTTGTCTTCAAGTTCCTTAATCAGTTCGGAAAGCTCCAGAACGCTCATATTTGAAATAAATTCAATTACATCATCTTTTGTAATATCAGCCATTTTAATCTCCTGAAAATACGAATATCTTAAATCGTACTTATAATTCTAAAGTTTTGGTTTTTTAAATTACGCTGCATCTTTTTGATCTTTAACAGCATTAAGCACATTGAGAAAAGACCTGGGAACACCGGCCAGCACGTTGACGAAATTCGTGGGAACGGCGTTGAGAGTACAAACAAACTTGCCCAAAAGCTCTTCTTTGGACGGCATTTTGGCAAGCTGTGTTACATCTTCTTCGCTTAGAAATTTTCCACCAAGGGATGCACCCTTGAGCTGTAATTTCTCATTGGTTTTCAGAAATTCGGATACGATCTTGGCAGGCGCCACAGGATCATCCTTAGACATGATGATCGCATTCGGTCCTTTAAAAAGATCAACCAACACCTCTGAGCCGGTCCCTTTCGCGGCCAGCCTCATCAAGGTATTTTTAACAACTGCCATTTGAGCACCGGCTTCCCGAAGCTGTGCGCGAAGTTCGGTTACTTGGGAAACAGTGAGCCCCTTGTAATCAACCAAAATAGAAATCTCAGCTTCGCCGAGATCGCGTGCAAGCTTTTCGACCAGTTCTTTTTTCTGGGAAATATTCAGCATTTTTTACACCTCCTTCCATAAATAAATTAGCGTCGAAGGTGCCAACGAAACCAAAACAAAATTTATTTTCTGTCTCGGCAGGCCGGCAAATCCGATTATGCATATAAATGCACCTACTGTCTAGGACAGGTCTTGAACGTGTTTTGATCAAACTTAATAAGAACAAAACACGTTTATTATTTTTTAATCAACTACTTAATCAACAAAGGATCAACTTTAATACCAGGACCCATTGTTGATGATACACTGATGGATTTCAGATAAGTACCTTTGCTCGCTGCTGGTTTGAGAGAGACAATTTTATCAAGAAAGACAGTTACATTTTCCAGCAATTTTTCAGCGCCAAAGGAAATTTTACCAACAGGAACGTGAACGATACCGGCTTTTTCAACTCTGAAATCAATTTTACCGGCCTTCACTTCGTTAATGGCTTTGGCAAGTTCAAAGGTTACTGTACCGGTTTTTGCATTGGGCATCAACCCCCTAGGCCCAAGGACACGTCCAAGCTTACCGACGGTACCCATCATATCCGGCGTGGCAATCGCCTTATCGAACCCGAACCAGCCATCTTTAATCTTTTCAACGATCTCGTCGGTGGCAATGAAGTCAGCACCCGCATCAAGGGCTTCTTGTTCTTTTTCACCTTTGGCAAAAACCAGGACTTTAACCTCTTTACCCAGTCCATTTGGCAGAACAACGGTTCCACGAACCATCTGGTCTGCATGCCGAGGGTCAACCCCTAGCCTTACGGCGACATCAACCGTTTCGTCAAATTTTGCATAACTGGAAGATACAGCAATTTCCAGGGCATCTTTGGGTCCATACTGAACCGTTCTGTCCACTTTGCTCAGTGCTTCGTTATGTTTTTTACTCCGCTTAGGCATCTTAATCACTCTTATACTTGAAAGTTAAACGACTTCTATTCCCATGCTTCTGGCTGTACCCTCAATAATTCTGACGGCAGCATCAATATCCGAGGCATTCAGATCCGGTTTTTTGGTTTCTGCAATCGCAACAACCTGATCTTTTGTCACTTTGCCAACCTTATCACGATTCGGCTCCCCAGACCCCTTTGAAAGCTTGGCGGCAGCCAAAAGCAACCTTGACGCCGGCGGGGTTTTGGTGATAAAACTGAAGGAGCGATCCTGATACACAGTGATAACAACTGGAATAATCTGACCGTCATCATTTGCGGTTTTAGCGTTAAATGCTTTACAGAAATCCATGATATTGACACCGTGTTGCCCCAGAGCCGGACCAATTGGAGGAGACGGATTTGCCTTGCCGGCTGCAACCTGAAGCTTAATTTGTGTCATTACTTTTTTTGCCATTTTATAACTCCTGAAACTCTTTATTTACGACCCGACTAAATTTTGGTTACCTGTATAAAATTCAATTCGACTGGAGTAGCTCGCCCAAAGATGCTGACCAAGACTTTTACCTTTTCCTTGTCCGGCGACACGTCTTCTATAGTGCCGTTAAAATTAGAAAAGGGTCCGTCAACAACCCGCACATCATCACCCGGCTCAAAATAATATTTGGGCTGGGGTTTTTCCTTACCCTGCTCCATCTTCTCGATAATGCTCTGAGCTTCTCTCTCGGTAATGGGAGCGGGTTTATTTTTTCCGCCAAGAAAACCGGTAACCTTAGCAGTGGAACTCACAATGTGCCACGTCTCGTTATCCAGATGCATACGCACAAGTATATATCCCGGATAAAACTTCCTAGACGACTGTCTTTTCTTCCCATCCACCAACTCAACAACATTTTCAGACGGAATCAGAATGTCTCCGAATTTTTCCGGATGTTTCAATCCCTGGATTTTTTCCTCCAGGGCAAGCTTTACTTTTTGCTCATGACCGGAATAAACGTGAACGACATACCATTTTAAAGACATTTTATTTCCCTTGATCTCAAGTAAGGACAACCTGGACAAGCTTGGACAAACCGTAATCGAAAACACCTAGAAAAACAGCAACAATAAACACAAAAATAATAACCACGACCGTAGTTCCGGTTGTTTGCTTCCGGGTTGGCCAGACAACTTTCTTCAATTCAACCTTCACTTCCCGAAAGAAGTCTGTAACCTTTGCAATAAAATTGCTGCCACCAGGTTGCCCCACCGGTTTTTCGGATTTAGAAACAGATGACGAATGCACCGGCTTCCCCGCTACAGTCGATTTTACAGAGACACCAGTCTCACCATCAATATCAGCAACTCTTTTTCTTTTTTCGTTTTGAGGCTTTTTTTTCTGTAATCTCGACATATCCCACCGATGAATTACCTCCTGACTGATTTAAAAATCAACCAGGAGGCTATAATAAAGTGGCAGGTCAGGAGGGAGTCGAACCCCCAACATCCGGATTTGGAGTCCGGAGCTCTGCCAATTGGAGCTACTGACCTGCAGGGTAATCTATTTTATTTTTGTTTCTTTGTGGACGAGATGTTTATTACAGAATTTGCAATATTTTTTAAATTCAATCTTGTCCGGAGTTTTGCGTTTGTTTTTGGTCGTTGTATAATTTTTTCTCTTGCACTCAGTACAAGCAAGAGCGATAAGCACTCTGTCCACTTTCAACCCCTTGACGTTTATTTTTAATATTGCCTACATCGCATAGCTGTCTTAATACATGCCGGCAAACGGCCCTTTATTCGATGCAGGTATAAATTCTATAGCACAATTTGGAGCCCATGACCAGAATCGAACTGGTGAACCTCTTCCTTACCAAGGAAGCGCTCTACCAACTGAGCTACATGGGCTTGAAACGCTATACAACCTAAGCCAGCGTACAGGAGACTACGAATGGAGCGGGAGACGAGGTTCGAACTCGCGACATTCAGCTTGGAAGGCTGAAGCTCTACCAACTGAGCTACTCCCGCTTATGATAAGACTAAATTAAGTCAATCAACCAAACCGACCATGTAGTCCCAGCAATCTAATACGCAGATCTCCTACATTTGTTTTGGTGGTGGGGGGAGGATTTGAACCTCCGAAGGCTGAGCCGTCAGATTTACAGTCTGATCCCTTTGACCACTCGGGAACCCCACCTAAGCTATCTTGGAGCCGATACCCCGAATCGAACGGAGGACATTCTCATTACAAGTGAGATGCTCTACCAACTGAGCTATATCGGCTAACTTTAAGCCACACAACTGCTGTAGCAAAAAGACCGGGCAAAGATAACAGAACATTTTTGATATGGCAAGCCCTTTTTTCATAAAAGTTTATTTTTTTTTCAACGAAGGGCCGGCGGTATATTTAAACGTTAACTGACATGACCAAGTCATATCATATATCATAATATTAGAAACCAAAAAGGAAATCATTAACTTTTGCGCAGTTTAGGATTTCTTAAACTGCCGATTCAACAGTCTAAGCTCAATAAAAACAATAGTTCCACGCAATTTTTTCATTGACATTCCACGCGATCTTCATTACACAAAAAGATATTCCGATAACAGCTATACGCTGAGTTGGTCTATCAATACCTACGGTTCTATTCACAATAAAATATATAGTAATCTAGCAACTTAAATTTTTAATACTCATGTTTAAGCAGCTAGCGGTAAGGAGACCAAGTGAATATTCACAAACTGGCCGCATTCATTTTTGCCTTATTTCTGATTACCGGTTGCCAGCAGTCCAATCTGTCAACCAACAAACCTGTAACAGACCAGACATTCAAATCTTCTGAAACCCTGCGTCAATGCACCTCTCAATCCGAATTAAAAGACAAGGACCAAACTCCGGACTCTGATCAGGGGAAAATAGACCAGGCACTAGAACTGTGCAGCATGGCTCAAAATTACTGGGAAGAAGGCAATCTTGAAGAAGCTTTATCAAGCCTTGACGCTGCCTATGCCCGAATGCTCGAAATTGATACGACAGACAGCTCTGAAGTGAATCAACAAAAAGAGGACATTCGCTACCTCATTTCCAAACGTGTGCTTGAAATATATGCGTCCCGTCAGATTGTAGTCACCGGTCATCATGAGGCCATACCTATCACTTTAAACGATCATGTGAATGCCGAAATTAAACGCTTGACAGGCCCTGAACGTAATTTTTTTATCCGATCACTGAACCGCTCCAGCCGCTATCGTCCATTTATCGTACAAGAACTTAAAAAAGCCGGACTCCCCGAAGAAATTTCTTGGCTTCCTTTAATTGAAAGCGGATTTAAGACCAGGGCGTTATCTCCGGCAAGAGCACTTGGTTTGTGGCAGTTCATACCGTCAACCGGAAATAAATTCGGATTAAACCGCAATCATTACATAGATGAACGCATGGACCCTGAAAAAGCGACTATGGCCGCCATTGATTACCTTAAGGAACTGCACAATCTGTTTGGGGACTGGACCACAGCCATTGCAGCTTACAATTGCGGGGAATACCGTGTTCTAAAAACCATCCGACGGCAAAAGCTCAACTACCTGGATAATTTTTGGGATCTATACCAGAATCTTCCCCGGGAAACGGCAAGGTATGTACCAAGATTTTTAGCCACGGTCCATATTGTCAGAAATCTGGAAAAATACAATATCACAATTGACAACCCCCTCAAGCCGATTGAATATAAACCTTTTGACGTAAAAAAGCAGGTCCGCTTAAGTGAAATTGCAAAAGCAATCAATATTGATAAAATCGAGCTTGTTTCCTTAAATCCGGAACTGCGCCATGAAGTCCTGCCGCCTGAGCCGTATACAATCAAAATACCGGTGGATCAAGCAGACCAGTTTTTGGCCAAGATAGATGCGATCAAAACAACGTACCGCGAGCCACCCCAATATACCTACTACCGTGTACGAAAGGGAGATACGTTATCGGGAATTGCCAGCAAATTTAAAACTTCGGTAAATGCCATCGCAAGATACAACAAAATTTCTAAAAAAAGCTGCATTGGTATTGGCAAGGTATTGAAAATTCCCGGATCAAATTATAAGGCCAAGGCAGAAACGGTTTCAAAATCCGACAAAACATCAACAAATATCACGTATACCGTACGCAGAGGAGACAACCTGTGGTTGATTGCCCAAAAATTTGCAACAACCACCAAGCGGATTAAAGTGCTGAATAAATTATCCGACACCCGGTTAAGTATCGGCCAATGCCTGACCATTATCACCAACGACCAAGAAGACGACAAGACATTCTCAAAATATAAAGTCAAATCCGGGGACAGTCCTGTGGGCATTGCAAAAAAACACAATATGAGCCTTGACCGACTGCTGTCGTTAAATCATTTAAACAAGAGAAGCAAAATTTACCCCGGCCAGAACCTGCTTGTGGAGTAGAAATTTTATTTTTAACTCGCCTTAACGCGTTCTAATCTTGAACAGGAAGCCTAATAATAAAATTGGCGCCTTTTCCTGGTTCGGACAATACAGCAAGTGTTCCTTTGTGGTTTTCGGTAATTATAAAATATGATACCGAAAGCCCAAGCCCGGTCCCCACACCAACCGGTTTTGTTGTGAAAAATGGGTCAAAGACCTTGGACTTTGTTGCGTCATCCATACCGGGCCCGTTGTCTTCTATCTCCATGCAAACCATTCCAGATGCCTCTTGTTTATAAATTCTAATGATAAACCTGGGAGCTTGTGTTTTTGCCGCTTGCATGGCCTGTGCGCCATTGCGGAGAATATTCAACAGCACCTGCTGAATTTTTGCGCCTTCACAGGGCAACATGGGAAGATCCTGGGCATACTCTCTTATGATTTCGATGGATTTAAAATCATATTGTTTTTTAAGGTCATAGTCCGTAGCAGCCAGTTCAAGGCTTTCATCCATGAGTTGATCCGGATAATGGGAGGAACTGGAGGCATCGGATTTCCTAGCAAAACTGAGCATGTTACTCACAATCTCTGCAGCCCGGGCCCCGGATTCCTGAATTGCATCAAGCATACGAAAAATTTCTCTTTTTTCCATAAAGAGCTTGATATCGCCCATGGAAATTCCGAGCTCTTCGGCAACCTTAAGATTTGCCGGCATATCAATTCTTCCCAATCTGTTTTTCATCACATTGGCACTCTGCATCATACCCGCCAGGGGGTTGTTGATCTCATGGGCCATACCTGCGGCAAGACCGCCCACCGACAGGATTTTTTCCGACTGGATCATTAACTCTTCCATTCGAACTTGTTCGGTGACATCATCAATCCGAATAACAGCCCCTTCTCCGCCGTTGGAAGTGAGCGGATAAATCGTTATATCTTCGTAAATTTGTTTGTTGCTCTCTACGCTTGGATGACGTGATTCATAATATACATTTCTTGATTCAATGGACCTCCTCACATGATCCAGTTCAAGTGTAAATTGGGGAAAAACCGTTTCAAGCAACCGCCCTCTGGCAGCCTCCGGAGAAATTCCTGTTTTCTGGCTTGCTTTAAGATTCCATTGGGTGATCCGATTTTCTTTATCAACCCCAATGAGTATCGACGGCATAGAGTCAATTATATTTGACAAATAGTTTCGCAGGCTGAAAATCTCTCGTTCAGCCTCTTTTCGTTCGGTCAAATCAATCGTTAAAAGATAGAATCCACTCACCCCCCCCTTTGTATTAATTTCCGGCACGTAATTGATTTCATAAAACTTGATTAGATCTTTTTGGGCGGCAACGGAAAACTCAGCGCGACCGGATTGACCGGAAAGCGCAGACTGAATATGGGGGGTTATTTTTTCATAATTTTTCGGCCCTAAAACGTCTCTCATCGGCCGGCCGATGACTTGCTTTTTCTCCATGCCGGAAACGGTTTCAAATTCCCTATTCACCAATACAAACCGTTCTTCACCGCTTACATAACAAATTTGAGCCGGTAGACTGTCGATCAATAGCTGCAAACTTTTTTCGTTGGCCTGGGCACTTTCAAGCTGTTTTTGTAATTGAGGGTAATAACTTTTCCTGGTTGTCTTTAAACTCAATTCCAAAAATTTTTTTCTGGCCGAACTATGCATATTTTTGGTAAATTTATCCATTTTGACAGAACGGTATCCATTGTTTATTCATAAATTTGAAAATATATACCCTTGATATCTTCCAAATCCGCCTCTTTGGGGTTTGTGGCCAGACATGGATCATTCAGGGCAAATTCGGATAGCATGTCAATATCAGAACGTTTAACACCATACTCAGCAAGTTTTCTGTTAATACCCAGACGGTTTCGCAACTCCGCTATTTTGTAAGCGATTGCATTACCTTTTTCCTGACCCTTCATGCCTGATAAATCAATGTGAAGGGCTTTTGCCAATCTGTCATATTTTTCAGAAGCGGCCAGGTAATTGAATTGAACAACATGTTCAAGCAAAAGGGCATTACATTCACCGTGGGCGATTCCTATTGCCCCGCCAAGGCTGTGTGCCATCCCGTGAACCAACCCAAGGCTTGCATTAGAAAACGCAAGTCCTGCCATTAAACTTGCCGTCATCATTTTATCCCGGTAAATAATATTATCCGGCTCTTTAAAGGCCCTGTACAGATTATCAAAAATAATTTCTGCAGAGGAAAGGGCAGCCATATCCGTCAAGGCAGAGGCCGCGTTTGATACATACGCTTCAAAGGCATGGCAAAGTGCGTCCATTCCCGTGGCAGCAGTCAGCCCAGGAGGCATGGTGATTGTGGTTTCCGGATCAATGAGCGCGATATCCGGGATGACCATTTTACTGATCAACGCGATTTTACCCTCTTTAGAAGTATCCGTAATAATGGCAAATTGGGAAACATCAGCCGACGAACCGGCAGTTGTCGGAATAAAAATCAACGGCGGTCCGGGATTTGGAATCATATCTACGCCCTCGTAATCGCGAATATTACCTGGATTACCCATCATTACGCCGATCCCTTTCGCACAATCCATCGGGCTTCCGCCCCCGACGGAAATAATCAGGTCACAGCCCTTCCTTCTGCAAATTTCAACGCCAGACATCACCTCATGGTCCTTGGGATTTTCCGTTACACAGTCAAATATGGTATAGTCTATGCCATAATTTTTCAGACTTTTTTCTACGATCGTCGTCCATCCTGATTTTCGTACACCAGGGTCGGTCACAATAAACGCTTTGGATGCCCCCAAATTTTCTGCATGACGACCAGACAAGGTTATCGCTCCTTGTCCATAAACAATTTCTGGGACCAAAAATTTTCTAAGCTTTAGAAGAGAAGCGTTGCTCATTAATTTTTTCCTGTCAAGTTCGAAAGATACGGCTTCATATTATTTTAGCTCAATTCGCATTGTTGCACAACATCCAACTTGAACATAGGCGAAAAACAGCCATAACCATGCTATAATTAAACGAAATCATATCAGCCTCAATTTAACACTTGCATTCATGATAATTTTAGAATATATCCAGGCTTCCAATTAATTTGGAAGCTTGAGTATTGTCTAAAAGTGCGATTTATGATACTTATAGCCCCGACTTAATAAGCATGTGCCCCCGTAGCTCAGTGGATAGAGCATAGGATTCCTAATCCTTGTGCGCAAGTTCGATTCTTGCCGGGGGCACCAGCCAAAAGCCTTTCTATCAAGCGCCTCAGCGTTTTCTCTAAAGTCCGAACAGCAACCTATAAAGTACCAATATTGGCCGAAGTTGACACTTGCGTTGACGCCCTTGTTGACACTTTACCAGGTTGGAAGGACGACCCAATGTCTATCAATCTGCTTTGTCATAGATGCAAGAAAACCCATAAGCTTGGCACCTCTAAGTGTTCCTGTGGTGCCGGACTCAAGTACAAGAGAAAGTACAGGGTTCGCGTTAAGACCGCGAAAGGTTGGAAATCAGGTACTGTTGACACCCTCCAGGAAGCCAAAACCCTTGAAGGGCAACTCATTCAAGACAACCCTCCGCCCCCAAGACTGTGAGGTGGTAGGGTAATTGTGGACACTTCTCTAAGAGTGGGTTAATAATCCACACGGAGGTGTCAAATGAAGAAAGACAGAAAGAAGTATGCACCTGAATTCAAAGAAGAAGCAGTTAAACTGATAACCGAACAGGGATATCAGATTACCGAGGCAGCCCGAAATCTCGGAGTCAATCCAACCATGCTGGGTCGCTGGAAACGTGAGATTGAAGGTAGTGGAGAGAGTGCCACTGGTTTACAAGGAAGTGTGGCAATGAAGGCAGAGTTGAGCCGTCTTCGAAAAGAAAACAACCGTTTGAAGATGGAACGTGAAATCTTAAAAAAGGCAGCAGCCTTCTTCGCGAAAGAAATGAGCTGAAGTATCAATTCGTTGATGCTGAGAGGAAGGCTTACCCAGTAGCTCTGATATGTATTGTCATGCTCATATCCCGGAGTGGATATTATGCCTGGCGTAAATGTAAAAAATCATTGAGGCAGAGGGAAGTAGAGAGACTAATTCCTATTGTTAAAGCGGCTCATCAAGCATCAAGGGGTACCTATGGCGCCCGCCGGATTGCAGAAGAGATAAAAGCATCCGGCAGTCCTTGCGGGCGGTACAAAGCTGGGTCATTGATGAAAATGGCCGGTGTTGCCGCCAAGCAGAAAAAGAAATTTAAAGCGACGACAGACAGCAAACACAATTTGCCAGTTGCATCGAATTTACTGAACAGACAGTTTGAAGTTGTCGAAGCGGACAAGGTTTATGTCTCTGACATTACATACATTTGGACCCACGAAGGGTGGTTGTATTTGGCCGTCGTTATAGACCTTTTTTCACGCCGGGTTGTCGGCTGGTCCCTGAGTAATCGAATGACCACAAAGTTGATCATGGATGCCCTGCACATGGCAATCAGGCGTCGAATGCCTGCCCCTGGCCTGCTATTTCATTCAGACAGGGGAAGTCAGTATTGCAGTAAAAACTTCCAGAAAATGTTGAATACCCTTGGGATGGT
Source organism: uncultured Desulfobacter sp. (assembly GCF_963666145.1). NCBI lineage: Bacteria > Pseudomonadati > Thermodesulfobacteriota > Desulfobacteria > Desulfobacterales > Desulfobacteraceae > Desulfobacter > uncultured Desulfobacter sp. The sequence goes on from NZ_OY762614.1 coordinate 2,080,674, forward strand.
TAGCAGCATGAGCCGGAAAGGGAATTGCTGGGACAATGCCGTGGCAGAGAGCTTTTTCGGTAGTTTGAAGACTGAGAGGGTCTTTTTTACAAACTACATGACCCGAGAAGAAGCCCGGAGAGACATCATTGATTACATCGAAATGTTTTACAATTGCAACAGACGTCATTCCTATTTGGGGTATATCAGTCCAAAAGAATTTGAAAAACTGTGGTTTTTAGAAAAAGCCGCTTAACAAAGTGCCCACTTTTACTTGACCAGGTCACCTTATGGCCTGGCTATGTTCCACCAGTTTCAAAATGTATAGCTTGTGAGATTACCTGAACATGCAAAAGCTTTCTTACTCTAATACTGGCCCCTAACTATAATAGATAGACCTAACAGTGTTAAATTTATATCTCTACTGGTCTTAATCTCTGAGTCATAAGCCGTTCTGTATTAGTTGAGATGCAGAATATCCAAGAAAGGGGGTGCATGGGGAAACTACCCCACTCTGAACCATAATAGACCTGCCGAACATAACCAAATCAAATTTTTCATTTTATATTAGCTCATCCAGCCCGATACCATTCAGACGAACATTTTAGTTACACATCCCCACAATGTATGCTATATTAGTTCGTTCCTTAGTGTAGCTTGGCTACTTGCTAAAGTTGACACTTTTGAGCATAAACAATAACCTGACTTTGAAGAAAACATAGAAAGTCAAGAGGTTACCCCCGAACGTCAGTGAAATCGTTCAGCGCTTCCTAATCCTTGTGCGCAAGTTCGATTCTTGCCGGGGGCACCACTATTTTAAAGAACCTTGGCGGTGTAGGTATCTTTGCCGCAACTGAGATACAATGCAGGATGTTTTGAAAAAGCCTGAGTTACTTGCGCCGGCGGGTAACTTTGAAAAATTAGAAATTGCAGTCCATTACGGGGCAGATGCCGTTTATCTAGGTGGCAAGGATTTTAGTTTAAGAAACTTTTCAGGCAATTTTGCCGACGATGAACTTGAAGATGCGATAAAATTTGCCGAAAAACACCAGGTAAAGGTCTACCTTACCTGCAACATCTATTCTCGCAACCATGAGCAGGACGGTATTGATGCCTTTCTGGAAAGAGTGGGCAAGATCGGCCCCCATGCCATTATCATTTCCGACCCGGGCATCCTGCTAAAAGCCAGACAGATCATTCCCCATATTGACATCCACCTAAGCACCCAGGCCAATACCACAAACTTCAATGCCGCAATTTTTTGGGCCCAGCAGGGTATTAAACGGATAAACCTGGCAAGGGAATTATCCCTCCAGGAGATACGAACCATTGCATCGTGCGCAGGAATCGAAACAGAGACCTTTGTCCACGGAGCCATGTGCATGTCCTACTCCGGCAGATGCATTTTAAGCAGTTTCCTAAGTGGCCGGGACGGCAACAGAGGCCTATGCAGTCACCCCTGCCGCTGGAATTACGCGGTCATGGAAGAACTTCGCCCCAATGAATATTTCCCTGTTCAAGAAGACAGCCGGGGTACGTATATATTTAATTCCAAGGATATGTGTTTAATCGACCATATTCCCGAACTAATCCATGCCGGAATTTCCTCCTTTAAAATAGAAGGCAGAATGAAAGGAATAAATTACCTGAGTTCTGTGGTGAAAACATATCGCAACGCCATTGACGCCTATATCGCTGAACCGGATACCTATTGCGTCCGCCCGGAATGGCATTCAGAACTCTATCAAACGTATCACCGGGCCTATTGTACCGGATTCTATTTTGGTCATCCTGATGGCGATTCAAAAAACACCATGAATCCAGGCAATATTCACCGAGGAAAGATTCATAGTTTCATAGGTAAAATACTGGAAAACCGTGACAAACATTTGTATTTGATCGATATCAGGAATAAGTTGCTGCCTGGTGACGAAATAGAGATCCTCAGTCCCCAAGGTCCTGCGCGGCAAACCAAGGTGATGTCACTGACAAACGAAAAAGGCGAACCCGTGGACAATGCGAAACCCAATACCCGCCTGCTGATAGGAATACCTTTGCAAGCCTGTCCCAACGATATTGTTCGCAAAACATAAAATATTTGTCATCCAGCCATGTGTTGATGAAACCGCCCAAATCCCGGGAGCAATTCGCAAGTAATATCAAAACAATTCAATATCTTATATCAACTTTTCGCATAAAAACCTGACGACATCTTTAATTTGACTTTACATTATAAGTTCTGTAGATTATCTTTGTATTACGGCTTTAAATCATTTCTATGACATTCTTTCAGGAGTTTTTAATATGTTTGAAGACGACGAAACCCTACAAATGTATATTGAAGAATCGCTGGATCACTTGGCCGATATTGAAAGTGATTTGTTGACGATTGAGGAGGGCGGCGCAAACATTGATCTCGATTTGGTCAACAATGTTTTCAGGGCGGCCCACTCCGTTAAAGGCGGTGCGGGATTCATGGGGCTGACAACCATTAAAAATCTTGCCCATCATCTTGAGAATGTATTAGGAATGATCCGAACCAAAGAGTTGAGCCCGGACTCTGAAAAAATCAGCATATTACTCAAAGGATTTGACGAGCTTGAAGGCCTGTTGAACAACATTCAGACCAGCAACGAGGTTGATATTTCAGCCCATGTCCAGGCGTTGGAAGGCATAGTCAGTGGAACTGGGCCTGCAGCCGAACCTGTCCGGGAAGCCGTACAACAAGAAAGCCGGGAAAATGAGCGACCAGAAGTGCTTGCAGATATTGTGCTCCAAGACGGCAGAGTGTTTGAACAGGTGCCGCTCAAGGCGGTTGAAATCAGCAAGGCCGAAGGCAAAAACCTGTTCCTTATTGAATACGATCTGATCAGCGATTTTCACCGGCAATCCAAAATGCCTACGGAGATATTAGGCAATCTGGCAAAAACCGGCACCATTATTGAAACCAGACTTAATATTGCCGCTGCCGGTACGCTCAGCGATGCAGACATGCCCGGCAAGCTTCCTTTCCAGCTATTATTTGCCTCTATTATTGAACATGATATGGCCGAGACGCTATTTGGTGTGGCAAATCGGCGCATCCACATCATTACAGACGATATGATCAGTCCATCAGCAGGCAGTGGAGATGCTCCGCAGCCGCTGCCCGAAGCTGTTGAAACCGTAAAAGTAACGCCTTCGCCTGAGGTGGTAATGCAACCCGCAGCGGTAGCGACACCGACCCCCAAAGTAGAAAAGCGGCAAAACAACCCAGAAGTCCAGGAGGCACCTGTGGAAAAATCCCAGGAAAAAGATTTGGCTATTGGCGGCAAGCCCCAAAGCTCTTTGCGTGTGAATGTAGGGCTATTAGACACCTTAATGAACCTTGCCGGAGAACTCGTTCTCAGCAGAAACCAGCTTCTCCAGGGGGTCAATTCGTCCAACATAAAGGCGACGGAGCTGTCCAGCCAGCGAATTGACATGATCACATCTGAACTTCAGGAGGCGATCATGCGCACGCGGATGCAGCCCATCGCAAATATTTTAAATAAATTTACCAGGGTGGTCAGAGATTTGTCCCACCAACTGGGAAAATCCATAGACCTGGATATTGAAGGCAAGGATGTTGAATTGGACAAAACCATCCTGGAGTCCATCAATGACCCGTTAACCCATCTGGTCAGAAATTCCGTTGACCATGGCATTGAAACACCCATGGAACGGGAACAAATGGGCAAAAAGGGTACGGGAAAAATCGTATTAAAGGCATTCCACGATGCAGGCCAGGTCAACATCGTTATCTCAGACGATGGGCGGGGATTGGATCCTGCCAAAATCGCCTCATCGGCCATTGAAAAAGGCCTGATATCCGAATCACGGGTGGCCGAAATGTCGGACAAACAGAAAACAGAACTAATTTTCTTGCCGGGATTTTCAACGGCCAAAGAGGTTACGGATGTATCCGGCCGGGGCGTGGGTATGGATGTCGTGGTCACAAACATTGAGGCATTAGGCGGTATCATAGAACTGGACTCAACCCCAGGACAGGGAACCGATATCCAGATTAAGCTGCCTTTGACGCTGGCCATTATTCCCAGCCAAATCACCTCTGTGGGCAATGAGCGCTACGCAGTTCCCCAGGTAAACCTCAACGAATTGCTCAGAATTCCGGCAAGCCAGATCAAAGAAAAAATTGAGAAAGTCGGAGATGCCGATGTTGTTAGGCTTCGCGGTGAGCTCCTTCCCCTTTTGAACCTAGCGGATATGCTCGGCATACAACGCACGTTTGTTGATCCGGATACCGGCGAAGAACAGGATGATCGCAGAACAAGTCTCTCGGATCGCAGGTCCAAGGTTCACATGCCCGAGGGGGGGGCTGATGGTGAACATAAAATTAAAAAAGGAATTCAAAGAACAGAAAATGACCGCCGCTATCATGCCGCATCTGCCATCAATATTGCAGTTGTTTCCGCCGGGGCTTTCAAATACGGCCTTGTGGTGGACCAGCTCCATGATTCCGAGGAAATTGTTGTCAAGCCCGTGGGCAGGCACCTGAAAAAATGCACGGCCTATGCAGGTGCCACGATTATGGGAGACGGCAAGGTTGCATTAATCCTTGATATTTCCAACCTTGCCCAAATGGCTGAACTGTCAGCCATTGCCGAAGCCAGCCAGAATGCGGCCAAGGCCGCAGAGGAAGAGGCAGCAGCCAGAGCCGATAAGGTTGCGTTGCTGACATTCAAAAACAGTGAGACAGAGCATTTTGCCGCACCGTTAAGCATTGTGGAACGAATTGAACGAATCAAAACATCCGCCATTGAGCAGGTTGGGGATCGTAAGGTTGTTCAGTATCGAGGCGGTTCTCTGCCACTGTACGAACTGTCCCAGGTGGCTAATGTTGAGCAACTGCCGGAAAGAGACCAGCAGGAAGTTATCGTTTTTAAAGTCAAAGACCGGGAATTAGGGCTTATGGTTACCCCGCCGGTGGATGCCCAGGAGGTTGTTCTCAACATTGATGATTCGACCCTGAAACAAACTGCCGTCAGTGGGTCCATGATTATAAACAACCATACCACCTTGCTGGTGGATATTTTTGAACTGGTTAAAACGCTCAACCCTGAGTGGTTTGCAGCCGAAGCCCAGGCCGCAGCATCCATGGCCGAAGACGGCGAAAAAATCATTCTGTTTGCCGAAGATTCAGCCTTTTTCAGAAACCAGGTCAAAAAATTTATGGAAGAGGATGGGTTCAAGGTCCTTGAAGCCGAAGACGGCCTGATTGCCTGGGAACTGCTAAAAGAACGTAGCGAAGAGATTGATCTGGTTGTAACGGATCTGGAAATGCCCAACATGGATGGATTTGAATTCACCAAGCGAATTAAGACAGATCCCAAATACTCACATCTTAGGGTTATTGCCCTAACGTCGCTTGCCAGTGAGGCACACATTGAAAAAGGCAAATCCGTGGGTATTGACGAATATGAGATAAAACTTGACAGGGAAAAACTGATGGCTGTTATCAGACAATATACCAATTTGTAAAACACCCACAAAGCAGATACCCGTTAAGGAGATTCACATGGAAAAAAAGACCAAAGAGAAAGAGACCACATCTAATGACATAGAGTTCTCCACCTTCTATGTTGGCGGGGCTGTTTGTGGCATCAATATATTAAATATACAGGAGATCAATAAACATTTTGAGATTACCCAGGTCCCCCAGTCATCTGAATACGTCAAAGGCATATTGAATCTTCGGGGCAGAATTGTAACCATCATTGACCTGGGGAAAAAACTGGGGCTATCCCCGGTGGCCCCCAGCAAAGACAACCGCAACATCATTGTCAATTCTGAGGATGAACATATCGGCCTTTTGGTGGACGCCATCTCCGATGTGGTCATCACCCAGAAAGAAAATATAGAGTCCGCACCTGCAAATATTGGTGGTGTCCAAGGCAAATATTTTCAGGGTGTTTTAAAAACTAAAAATCAATTAATCGGAATTCTTAATATTGACGAGGTGCTCAAAGAATAATGGACACCATCAAAGTGCTGGTTGTTGATGATACAATTGTTTATCGGAAAATTGTCGGAGACGCACTCAAACAGATGCCGGGCATTGAGGTGGTGGGAACTGCCAACAACGGGAAAATTGCACTGTCAAAAATAAAAACCCTTAAACCGGATCTGATGACCCTGGATATTGAGATGCCGGAAATGAACGGCATTGAGCTCCTTCAACACCTTCAGAAAATAGATAACCCGCCCTTGGTCATCATGGTATCCACTTTGACCCACCAGGGAGGGGAACTGACCCTGCGGGCGATGGAACTTGGCGCTTTTGACGTTCTGCCAAAGCCGGAAGAAGGCAAGATGGCAGAAAACCTGCTCAAAGTCAAACAGACCCTTGAGCCGATTGTAAAGCATGTTAAACGCCATAAATTTGGAATAATTGATCGGCCGGTCAGGCCAAAACCTGCGGCCAAGGTTACCCCAAAAGCAAGTGAATTACAAGCGACCACCCGGCCCGTACAATCAAGGCCGACCGGTATAAGGTCAAAATCTGAAATTATAGGTATCGGCATATCAACGGGCGGTCCAAATGCATTATCAAAAATGATCCCCATGCTTCCCAAGGATTTGAAGGTACCGGTTCTTATCGTACAGCATATGCCGCCGGTATTTACCGCGTCCCTTGCCAATAGCCTGAATAAGAAATCAGCAATTGAAGTTAGGGAGGCTATGGATGGGGATACAATTACACCGGGTACCGTACTCATTGCGCCCGGGGGAAAACAGATGAAAATTGTCGCAGGGGCGGACGGTTTGACCCGAAAAATAAAAATCACGGATGATCCACCGGAAAATTCGTGCAAACCTTCGGCAGATTATCTGTTTCGTTCCATTGCCCAGCACTATGTTGGCAGAGCCACAGGCGTCATCATGACCGGAATGGGCTCCGACGGCTCAAAAGGCCTTGTTCAGATGAAAAACAACGGCAGTATTATCATTGCCCAGGATGAACAAACATGCACCGTTTACGGCATGCCCAAAGAACCCACTGAATCCGGGATAGTCGATGTCATCGCACCATTGGAAAAAATCGCAGATGAAATCGTAAAGACCGTTTAACCAACAACATAACGGATACCGACACGATACTTATGAGCAAAATCAAAGTAACGCCAGAAGAATTCAAAACATTCGCCAAGTATATCCTGGATATATCAGGGATTGCTCTGGATGTGGGGAAAGAATACCTTCTGGAAACCAGACTCAATCCTCTGCTTTCCAAATACCAGTGCAGTTCATATGCGGATTTGATGAATAAATCTAAACACAGTTTAAATAAAGAGCTGGAAGGCGAAATTATTGACGCCATTTCCACCAATGAAACCTATTTTTTCAGGGACAAATCACCTTTCAAGCTTCTTCAGCATAAAATACTGCCGGACCTGATTGATAAACGTTCAAAAAAAAGTTTCGGCAAACCCAGCATTAGAATTTGGAGTGCCGCCAATTCTACGGGGCAGGAAATATACAGTCTTGCCATGACCATGATAGAAATGGGTGTAACCATTGACAAGTACAATATCAGGCTGTTTGGCACGGATATTTCTGATGCCGCCATTGCCAAGGCAAGCTACGGCGTTTACAACAAATTTGAAGTGGCCCGTGGACTTGAACCGGCCAGACTGAACAGATTTTTTGAGCCGAAGGACGATAAATATAAAGTAAAAGATGAGCTTCGGGCCATGGTTCAATTTAAAAAAATGAACCTGATGAAACCCTTTATCGGCATTGGAAAATATGACATTGTCCTGTGCCGGAACGTTATGATCTATTTTACATCCGAGGATCGTCGGAAAATTTATTCAAATATTTCAAAGGTCATGGAGCCGGACGGATACCTTATGATTGGCTCCACCGAATCGCTGGTCAATGATACAGACCTTTTTGCATCTTTCAGATATTTGAACTCGGTATTTTACCAGTTCAAAAATTAGCGGAGCTAAATAATATGAGCGGTATCAATGCACAAGATTTTATAAATGAGCTGATTTTCTGTCTCAACGAAAAAGATACGGTTAAAGCCAAGGCCCTGCTTCAATTTGCATCGGACGCCAACGTTGATGTCAAGGTGCAGCAAATGGCCCTGGCAGAGTTGGCAAAAGGGCCTGAAGATGTTGTTTTCCCCCTGTTAGAATATCTCACCAAAATAGAAATCTCCAACACGGAAGTCCAAGAAAGCCTGTATGATTTAATTTTGGACAAAGCCTACGGCAATACCAATTTGGTTATAGAATATATTACCAACAACGAAAAAAAAACCCGAATTCAATTTATCCGGGCAGCCGGCGATTTGTTTCTTGAAGAAACCATCCCGGTTCTGACCCAGGTGGCCCAGAACGAAGCAGACCCGGAAATAGTTATCCCGGCCATTAATTCACTGGCGGTATTCCGTAAACCCGAACATATGGAAATTTTTTCTTCGTTTACGAGCAGCTCAGCCCCTGACATTATCAAAGCAGCTATTTTCGCAATTGGCGCATTACCCAATCCCCAGGCGGCAGATACCCTGGTAAGTTTTTTATGCGAAGACGAAATTATAAACAAACTGGTTGTTCAAGCCCTGGCAGAGAAGCAGGAACTTTACGACCTGGAACAGATAACCCTTCTTTTATCGTCTCCTGTGACCATTGTCAGGGATACGGCCATTGATGAACTGATCAACATGGGCAAAAAAGCCACTCCGCTTCTGACCAAGGCCTTCCAGAATGCTGAAGCCGACTATATGGTGCACCTGATCACCACCCTGGGTTACATAGCGGATCAGTCTGCCATTCCCGCCATCATTGACATTATCAATACCATGCCCAAAGATGCCAATATCCGTCAGGCCGCCTATGAAGCCATGGAACGTATTCCCTCACCCCGTACAGCTATCTGCCTGGTCCAGGGCCTCCAGGACCCGGAAGAATCCGTGCGCATGAGTGCTGCCCGGGCCGTTGACAAAAACCTGTCAAAACCTTTGGTGGCCGGACTAAAAAATATTGTCCGGGAAAAATCTCCCGAAGCCGTGTCAACGATCAGCGCACTCATAGACACTGATGCAACCAATATTTTCAATTTTCTCATAGGAGAAGAATCCTTCAAAGAACTTGCCGGTGACCATATTACCAAAAAGGCATCTCCTGCCACCCGCAAGTCCTTCTTGAAAAATATGGCATCCATTGGCCAGCTTGACTTTGCCAAAGAAGTCGCAGCCAAAATCATCAAAGCCAAAGAGCCGGAAGTGTCGTCCTCACTTAAAATTGTTGTGGTGGATGATTCAAAAATGATGCTCAAACTCTACCAGAACAAGTTGTCTGTGTTAGGACTTACCTGTGAAATATACCACCGTCCGGAAGAGGCGGTGAAACGGATATTGTCCGACAAGCCGGACCTCATCATTTCAGATTTGAACATGCCCAACATCAGCGGCCTGGAGCTCACCATGGAGGTAAGGCGCAAATACACCAGAACGGAAGTGCCCATCTTGATGATCACCACCCAGAGTGATTTTGTGGAAGAAAAAAAAGGACAGATGAATGTCAACGCGTCCCTCTTGAAAAAAACCGGTATCAATAGAATTCTTCACAAACCCTTTAGTGACGACGATTTCAAAGAATCCGTCTTCAATTTGCTAAATGCATAATCCAATGTATGGATATGAAACATTTTTAATATACCCGACCCCATAAACATGGTATATTCCAAATCCTAAACGGATCATGAACAGCAAAACTCCTCTGGGAGCCATAGAAAACGGAAAATATTTCAACATGATAAGAAAAGCCCTCATCCATGATGTTGCCGCCATACACGCCCTGCTTCAATTTTATGCCGACAAAGGAGAACTTTTAGCTCGCCCATTAAGCAATCTTTACGATCACTTACGAGATTTCTGGGTGCATGAGGATGAAGAGACCGGCATCATAACAGGTTGCGCTGCTCTGGCCTTTTGCTGGGAAGATATCGCCGAAATACGCTCCGTTGCAGTAAAAGAGGAATACAACGGCCAGGGGATTGGGTCTGCCCTGACAGAACGCTGTATCCAGGAAGCCTTTTATTTTAAACTGAAAACGTTGTTTGCCTTGACCTACCGGCCGGATTTCTTTGCCCGTTTCGGATTTGAAATAACGGAAAAAACCAACCTTCCCATGGTCAAAATCTGGGCCGGTTGCCTGGACTGTGTCAAATTTCCCGATTGTGATGAAATTGCAATGATCAAAGAGCTATAATAGCTTCGGTTCAGGTATAAACCATCTTGTACGGAATGGGGGCATACTTTGCTACCGAAGGTTTGGGAAGGATATGTTCTTCTGAAACGGTTAACCAGTTATTATCCGGATTCAGTTCCCGCAAGCGACCTCCTTCTGAAGGCAGGGCATGGCTGGTGTAATCATACCAGACATTGAAAACACAAATGTAAAATTTTCCCTGGCGGGCCACCACATAATTATTGGTAAAGGTACTCTGGGGAAGATTTTCCTGCTGTGCCAGGGCCTTGACCTGTTCAGCCTCAAGCTTTAATAAAACGGATTTCGAAACTCCTTTTTCATCAATGCGCAGCAGGCTTCTTGACTCACTGGAGGCTACATAGACCGTAGTAATTGAATCAAGCTGTCTAAAATATTGGGCAGCGACAATGGCGGCGGTCCTTCGTCCACCGGCCAACACAGGCACCCCATAATATTCAAACAATTTTTTTTGCATATTTTCTGCGTAACAATCGCCCTTCTCATACAGATCCTTGGAGATATAACGTAAAATTTTGGCAAGATTTTCCGATGCATCTGCAATGGGCCAATCTACCCTGACGTGAAAATGTGTCAACGCGTACTGGTTTTTCAGTCTGTGGTTGGGCTGGATTAAAACCGCATAATCCACAGGCAGCAAATTTTTAAGCAGAGCGAAAAAGCCCTCGGACTCAAAACATTTCATGTTCCGGTTATAGTTTTCAAGATCCGGAAAATCTTTTAACCCCAGCAGATTGGTTTTCGTGGTTTTATTGACGTCAAAATACCGAATATATTTTTTGTGTACTTTATCAATAGAATCTTCACAGAAAATGATCAGAAAAGAATTTTGTGCTTCAAATTCCACGGAAGGAATACGCGCACGGGGTTTGAGCTCCCTTAACTCAACAAATGGATAAGGGGTCCGAAGCTTTAAAAAATTATTGTAGGACCCCACAAGGCAGTAGTCCAGAACAAACTGATCCAGTTCATCCCTGAGAACCTGGTAATAGGACCTACGTAGACGTGCCTCCCTGCTCAACGTATGCCGTAATTTGCAAAATTTCACCTTACGTTAATCCTTTCCATAATGTGAGCTATTCGAGGGCAGCCACGCCTGGCAGCACTTTACCTTCCATCATGTGCAAAAAAGCCCCGCCACCCGTGGAGATATAACTGACCTTTTCGGTAATTCCGCATTGCTTGGCTGCAAGACCGGTATCACCACCCCCCACCACAGAAAAGGCAGAAGACCGGGCAATGGCATCCGCGATGGTCTGGGTCCCTGCAGCAAACCGCTCCATTTCAAACACACCCATGGGGCCGTTCCAGACAATGGTACCGGCATTGGCAATGGCGTCGGCAAAGCTTTTGGCCGTTTCAGGGCCAATATCCAAGGCCATCCAGTCATCCGGGATCTCATCCAAAGAAACGGTTCGGGATTGGGCATCTTTATCAAAACGTTCTGCCACGACAAGATCTACGGGCAAAAGCAGGTCTATACCCTTTGCCTTTGCATGGGCCATAATATCCGCAGCGGTCTTGATCAGATCCGTTTCAATCATAGAGCTCTTGGTATCCACGCCTTGTGCCGCAAGGAATGTATTGGCCATGGCGCCACCGATAATCATGCAGTCCACAAAATTGAGCATATTTTCAAGGGCGGCTAACTTGCTGGAAACTTTTGCCCCGCCGATCACAACAACCAGCGGTTTTTTAGGATGTTCCACAGAATCGTAGTATGAACGCACCTCTTTTTCAAGCAGAAAACCGGCTGCCGACGATTTCGCGTACCTGGTGATACCAGTGACCGAGGCCTGGTCCCGATGGGATACGGCAAAGGCATTATTCACATAGACATCACAAAGATCTGCAAGTGCCTTGGCAAATTCAGGATCATTTTTCTTTTCCTCATCGTGAAACCTTAAATTTTCAAGCATGAGAATCTGTCCGGGCTCAAGAGCTTGAACCTGAGTTTTCACCGCATCGCCAATGCAGTCATCGGCAAATGCCACCGGCATATCTAAAAGCTGGGACAATCTATCGGCTGCAGGTTTAAGACTGAATTTTTCGTCACGGCCGCCTTTGGGTCGTCCCAGGTGGGAAGCCAGAACCAGTTTCGCCTTTTTTTCGATTAAATAGGTAATCAGTTCCAGGGTGGCCCGGATCCTGTTATCGTCGGTAATATTCCCCTGATCATCCATGGGCAGATTATAATCCACCCTGACAAAAAGAGTTTTGCCATTTACATCTATGTCTCGAACCGATTTCATCTCCCCCTCCTCTAAACTATTTTTTCATTTTCCGGCCACGCCTGTGCGCCTGCTTTTTTCTGGACCACCGTTCAAAAAACGTCATGGCTCCGGCTTTTGTTGAACGTTCAATCACCTCTTCTTCAACCTTAATTCCGTTCTTTGTCGCCATGGCCTGTTGAAGGCATTTTGTTTTCACAGGGCAATGATAAAAACACGCTTCCGGGGTGACCCGCAATCCTTTCGGCCCCATGGGAAAAACTTTTTCAAGATCCCCAAAGCAATCGGGGACGTCTTCTTGACTGGTCATTTAATCTGCTCAAACTCCTTTTGCAACTGCGCCATTACCCCCTGGGCGGCAAAGCTGTAATACCCCTGACTGCCTGTGACAAGATGGTCGTGGATATGAATACCGGCAAATGCCAGGGCAAAAAACAGGGTACGGGTAATGCGGATATCCTGGGCGGAAGGTGTAATATCCCCGGACGGATGATTATGCGCAAAAACCACTGACGCTGCATTGTGTGCAATGCTGCGCGCAATCACCTCCCGTGGATAGACAGCCGAAGCCGACAGGGTTCCGGTAAAAAGGACTTCCGATGCCATGACCCTGTTTTTGGCATCCAGGAATATCCCTAAAAAAAGTTCTTTATTCTTGTAACCAATGGTCTGGTTTAAATATGCAATCAGGCTTTCAGGGTTACTGACCACGTCCATCTTAACGATCCGGGTTTCAAGATAGCGGTCTGCCACCGCCTTGATCAGATGAATCCCAAAGCTGTTGGCAGGCCCCACTCCCTTAACCCGGCAAAGTGCCTGGGTATCGGCCTCCAGCACCCGGGGAAGGGTTTTAAACTCCGATAGAAGATCCTTAGCAGCCTGCTTAGTATCCCTTCGCGGGGTATTCAGCGCCAGCAACAGTTCCAGGACTTCATAGTCATGAAACCCTGACAAGCCGGCCTGAAGAAACCGATCTCTCAGCCGCTGCCGGTGTCCGGCCCCCTTATTCGTCGTCTCCCTCGTCATCTATCGGGTCATCCGTAGGGTCATCCATATCAAAGTCCTGGGAATCATCCATGTCTGTTTCCGAATCATCCAAGATGTCGTCATCATCACAGTCCGGCGGCAGACAGGTGTTCTCATCATCATCGTCCCCCTCTTCTTTGGGAAGGCGTGCGATGCCGATAAGTTTTTCCCCCTGGGCCAGATTAATGAGTTTGACCCCCTGGGTATTTCTGGAGATGACATTGATTCCGCAGATATCGGTGCGGATCAGTTTTCCCTTGTCCGTCACCATCATCAACTCATCACTGTCTCCCACCAGAGAAAGGGCCATCATTTTACCATTACGCTTGGAGGTTTTAATGGAAAAAACGCCTTTGCCGCCCCGGGCCTGGTTTCTATACTCCTCAACGTTGGAACGCTTGCCATACCCGTTTTCAGTAACCGTTAAAAGCGTGTCCTCGTCGCCAAGCACTTCCATGCCCACCAACCGGGCACCCTCGTCGATGCGCATACCCCGTACGCCCATGGAACCGCGGCCCACATCACGAACATCTTCTTCATTAAACCGGATGACTTTGCCCCCCTCGGAACCCAAAAAGATCTCCTGGGTGCCGTCGGTGATGCGTGCGGAAATAAGTTCATCACCCTCGGCCAGTTTCACACCAATCAGCCCCCCTGCCCGGGGCCGTGAATAGGCCATCAATTCGGTCTTTTTCACCCGGCCGTTTTTAGTGGCCATGACCACATAGCGATTATCTGTGAATTCATCCACGGTGAGCACGGTGGCAAGTTTTTCACCCTCGTCAAAATTCAGCAGGTTCACAATGGCCTTGCCAAGTGAAGAACGGCCTGCCATGGGCAGTTCATACACCTTTGCCTGATACACCTTGCCAAAGTTGGTGATAAACAGGAAGGTGGCATGGGTGGAGGCCACAAACAGATGCTCCACAAAATCGTCGGATTTGGTGCCCATGGCGGTTTTGCCTTTTCCGCCCCGGTGCTGACTGGCATACAGAGAAACGGGATTACGCTTGATATACCCGCTGCGGGTTACCGTGACCACCATATCTTCTTCCGCAATCAGATCTTCAATGGAAATTTCAGCGGTGCTCTCCACGATACGGGTGCGGCGGCTATCGCCAAATTCCTCATTGAGTTCGGTCAATTCATCTTTGATCAGTCCCCGGACCACGGTTTCCGAGCCAAGGATCTCCTTGAACCAGGCAATATCCTTGAGCAATGCCTGGTATTCGGTGTCTATCTTTTCGCGTTCCAGTCCGGTGAGCCGTTGCAGGCGCATGTCCAAAATGGCCTGGGCCTGGATTTCCGTCAACTCAAACCGGGAGATCAAACTGCTCCGGGCCTCTTCGGGAGACTGGGAGGCGCGGATCAGTGCAACGACCTCATCCAGATTATCCAGGGCGACCTTCAACCCTTCCAGGATATGGGCCCGCTCTTCGGCTTTGCGCAGATCATAACGGGTGCGCCGGATAATGACATTGACCCGGTGGGAAATAAAATGATTTAAAATTTCTTTGAGTGAAAGCAGCTCTGGCCGATTTTTAACCACCGCCAGAAAAATAATACCAAAACTTGTCTGCATGTTGGTGTGCTTGTAAAGCTGATTGATCACCACCTCGGCAATCTGGTCACGTTTGAGTCCAATGGCCATACGCATCCCCTGGCGGTCGGATTCATCCCGAACATAGGAGACGCCGGTAATCACCTTGTCCCGGACCAGTTCGGCGATCTTTTCCACCACCTTGGCCTTGTTCACCTGGTAGGGCAGTTCCGTGACCACGATGGTTTCCTGGCCGTTTTTCTTGTTCTCCTCCACTTCGACTTTGGCCCGCAGGGTGATGATCCCCCGACCGGTGTCGTAGGCTTCAAAAATCCCCTTGGTGCCGTAGATATGGCCGTAGGTGGGGAAATCAGGTCCCGGAATATGGGCCATCAAAGCCCGCGTATCCATGTCCGGATTATCAATGAGCGCCTTGAGTCCCGAAATGACTTCACTGATATTATGAGGGGGCACATTGGTGGTCATGCCCACGGCAATACCCGAGGAGCCGTTGACCAGCAATGCCGGAAATTTTGTGGGAAGCACCGCAGGTTCTTCTAAGGTTTCATCATAATTGGGGATGAACTCCACGGTCTCTTTTTCAAGATCGGCAAGCATCTGGTGGGAGAGCTTGCGCATACGGATTTCGGTATAACGCATGGCAGCCGGAGAGTCACCGTCCACGGAACCGAAGTTGCCCTGACCATCCACCAGGGTATACCGCAGGGAAAAATCCTGGGCCATGCGGACAATGGTGTCATACACGGCAGAATCCCCGTGGGGATGATATTTACCAATCACATCACCCACGATACGGGCAGATTTTTTATAGGGTTTATTCCAGTCATTGTGAAGCTGCTGCATGGCATACAAAACACGCCGATGGACCGGTTTCAACCCATCCCGGACATCGGGCAGCGCCCGCCCGATAATGACACTCATGGCATATTCGAGATAAGATTGCCTCATCTCTTTCTCAATACTGGTACTTTGGTTTTGAGTCATCCTAAATTAACTGCTCCCGATTAAATTACTTATGAAAATCCGATCAAGCTGTTTGAATATCTATTCATGGCGTGTTAAGGGAAAAATCCCCAATGAAATTATTGGTCGTGCCATGAATCCAGCATCCCTTTGCCAGGTTCCACCATGGACTGAAATGTGGAAAAATAAATATCAGAAAGGGTTAAAAACAGTGTTGCGATCAAAGGCCCGTATATTATACCTAAAATTCCATATACTTTCAAACCGCCGATGATGGCAAAAAACACAACAAGGGGATGCATGGCCACTCTGTTCCCCACCAGCTTGGGCTTAAAAATATACTCAACCCCCCATGACAGCACCCCATAAACGACAACGACAAAAAGACCTTTTCCCAGACTGCCCTTCAAAATAAAAACCAAGGCCGCAGGCAACATAACCACACCAATGCCCACAATGGGCAAAAAGGCCAGAAAACCCATGATCACGCCCCATAAAAAAGGAGAGTTCAGTCCGAGAAACCAGAAGAGACCGCCGCCGGCCACCCCCTGGATCAATCCGCCCAGCCCGTTGCCGATGAGCACGGCACCGGACATATCATTAAACTTTTCGAAAAGCTGCCGGTCATGCTCGTCTTTGAGTGGAGACAAATCGTACATGTACTGCATGAACCGTTCGCCATCCATGAACATGTAGAAAACCACAATGAGCATCAGGCAAAAATAAAATACCAGGTTCAACAGATTGGAAGTCAAAAACCGGGCTTGCTGGAACAGGGAAAAGCCTAAATTCTTTCCAACCTCGGTCAACGGATCGATCAACTCCCGCCAGGAGATCTGGGTGTGAATATTTGCCCGGATTAAAAATTCGTTGATCCGCTCAAGGGCCCGGGTGCTTTCCAAAAAATCGATCAGCGTGTTGGAAAACACAGCATCTCTTGCCATGTTGTATAGACCCAACGCCTCCCTTGACAGGATACCCACAAAAAAGACAACTGGAATAAAGACAATGAAAAACACAGCCAGACAGGTGAGAACAGAAGCTGCCCGCGCAGGCATGTATCTATTCAGCGTTTTAAATACGGGTCTGAAAATACCGGCAATGACAATACCAAGAAGCAGGCTTGCAAAGAACGGGGCAATAACTTTTCCCACAAGAAAAATGGAGATGCAAAACAGCGTCAGAAAAAAAAAGAACACTGCCCGCTGAAAAATATTTTGCTCCAAATGTACCTGCCTGGTGACCGTAAAACCGATTAATGGTTAAAAAGACGGACCTGAATAACGCGGTAAAGCCGCATCATGCAGAGCGTTTACTGCACAGGTGCGGCTTTGCCTTTAATGTACGAAGTGCCAGGTGTTAACTGCTGATCAATCCCAGGGCAGCCAGCACCAGCAATACTTCCCAGATAATAACCTGGGTAAAACTTCCAAAAAAATGGTATACAATACCGCCGCCCACAATGGCAGGTACGGCCGTGTATATCAAAATCCCAAGTTTGCGTGGAATATCCATGGTTTTACACCTCTTTTTTCAATTCAATTTCAATCAGTTATACCGGCAATATATTAATTTATTTGTTTACCATTTTGAGGTTCCGAAGTAAAGGATAACATGCCGGAAAATCCCAGTCACCTAACGTTCTATAATCATTGCCATGCCCATACCGCCACCAATGCACATGGAAATCAGACCGGTACCGTAACGCTTTCTTTCCATCTGATGAATGGCCGTGACCATCTGGCGGGCACCCGTGCAGCCGATGGGATGCCCCAAAGAGAGACCCGACCCCAGTTCATTGGGTTTTTCCACA
The DNA here is from genome assembly GCF_963666145.1 of uncultured Desulfobacter sp. Classification (NCBI taxonomy): domain Bacteria; kingdom Pseudomonadati; phylum Thermodesulfobacteriota; class Desulfobacteria; order Desulfobacterales; family Desulfobacteraceae; genus Desulfobacter; species uncultured Desulfobacter sp. The sequence goes on from NZ_OY762614.1 coordinate 2,098,527, forward strand.
TCGATATCCAATTCCCTCATGCAGCCGATGGCCTGGGCGGCAAAGGCTTCATTCAGTTCGATCATATCAATGTCCGACAATGCCATACCGGTTTGTTTCAGCACCCGTTTCACTGCCGGTACAGGCCCCAGCCCCATGTACGCCGGATCAAGGCCGCCGGCCGCAAAGCCTTTAATCTTTGCCAGCACCTTAAGGCCAAGTTCCTCGGCGCGTTGGGCCGTCATCATGAGCACGGCCGCGGCACCGTCATTGATGCCTGATGCATTGCCCGCGGTTACGCTGCCGTCTTTTCTGAACGCCGGACGCAGCTTAGCCAATTTTTCCATACTGGTTTCCATGGGGCGTTCATCTTTGTTTACCACAATGTCCCCTTTGCTGTTTTTAATCACAACGGGAACAATTTCCTGGTCAAAGGTACCGTCATGAACCGCACCAAATGCTCTGGCATGGCTCAAAAGCGCAAGCTCGTCCTGTTCCTGCCGGGTAATCCCGTATTTTTCAACGATATTTTCTGCCGTCTGGCCCATGTGGTAGCCGTAAAAAATTTCATAAAGCCCGTCATACACCATCAGGTCACGGACCGGTCCCTCGCCGGTAAGCTCCATGCGATGGCCCCATCTGGCCTTGGGCAGTGCCATGGGGGCATTGCTCATGCTTTCCTGACCGCCAGCCAGAATCACCTCGGCCTGGCCCGCCATAATGGCCTGGGCACCCAAGGCAATGGCTTTCAGGCCGGAGCCGCAGATTTTGTTCACGGTCATGGCCGGGGTTGTGCGGTTAATACCGGCACCGATCATGGCCTGGCGGGCGGTATTCTGTCCCTGGCCTGCCTGGAGCACGTTGCCCATGATGACTTCATCCACATAGATCTCCGCCAGGTCATCGGCGTAATCATACCCCGAACGCTCAATATCTATCATCCCCTGATCTTTCAGGGTTTCAGGAGAAACGCCCCCATTACCCGGATCAAGAACCGGTTTGAGCCCGGCACATTTTAATGTCTCTTTCATGACACAGGTGCCCAATTCCACCACCGGCACATTTTTCAGAGACCCGCCAAAATTTCCCACAGCTGTTCTGACACCACTTACAATTACAACCTCTTGCATATCCGCCTCCAATTGGATTGATTTCTTCCGAGTCCCCAACTGCCATAGCAAAATGATTTGTAAAATACAAGGAAAACGCAGTCAGGTATTTCCGGCGTTTTTTTTCAGATCCAGCCACGCCTCAAGGCGCTGCTTTACGGTTTTTTCATACCCCCGGGCGCTCGGGTGGTAAAACCGTTCCCCGTCAAGAGGCTCGGGCAGATAGGATTGGGCGGCATATCCGTGTTTGTAATCATGGGCGTATTTGTAGCCGTTGCCATAGCCCATCTGTTTCATCAATTGGGTGGGCGCGTTGCGGATGTGCATGGGTACGGGCAGCGCACCATGTTTTTTCACGGCGTCCTGGACCTGCTTTTGGGCCAGATACACGGCATTGCTTTTAGGCGCTGTGGCCAGGTACGCCGCGGCCTGGAACAAAGAACCGTCCCCTTCGGGACGGCCCAGGCGCCTGAACGAGGCATCTGCGTTCATGGCCATGGTCAAGGCGCCGGGATCGGCAAGACCGATATCTTCGGTGGCAAGGCGAATCATCCGCCTCAATATATATATAGGATCATCCCCTGCCGCCAGCATCCGCTCAAGCCAGTACATGGCGGCATCCGGATCACTGCCCCGCACACTCTTGATAAATGCGGAGATCAGATTGTAGTGCTCTTCGCCGGCCTTGTCATGGCGCAAAAGTTTTTGGGCGACCATGGTCCGGACATCTTCCACGTCCAGGGTTTTAGCATTTCCACGGTTCAATGCACAGGCCTCAAGATTTGTCAGGGCCGCTCGGGCATCGCCGTCGGATGCGGCGGCAATGTATTCAATGGCTTCCTTGGAAAAAACCTCCGATGACAGCCCAAGTCCCTTGTCCGTGTCGGTTAAAGCCCGATTCAAAATCTGAACAATGGCATCTTGGGACAGGCTGTTCAGTGCAAAGACCCGGCATCTGGAGACCAGGGCGGGATTGACTTCAAAGGAAGGATTTTCCGTGGTGGCCCCGATCAAGGTAATCAACCCGTTTTCCACATGAAAGAGAAAAGCATCCTGCTGGGATTTGTTAAACCGATGAATCTCATCCACAAACAGCAGGGTTCGACGGTTGTGAAGCCGCCGTCTCTCCTTTGCCGCATCAATAATCTGCCGGACCTCCTTGACGCCGGACAGCACGGCAGAAATTTTGACCCACTGATTTTTGGTCTGTTCAGCAATGACATTGGCCAGAGTGGTCTTACCGCACCCCGGCGGGCCCCAGAGAATCATGGAAAAAACCCGGTCTTCGGACACGGCACGTTCAAGCAAACAGCCCCTGGCCGTAATGTGATCCTGACCCACAACCTCTTCCAGCCGCCGGGGCCGCATACGTTCGGCCAATGGCGCCGCCCCCGCCATGTCTTGACTGGCGGTATGATCAAAAAGGTCCATTACAATGTATTTTTCTGATCCCGTTCGCGTTTTTTACGGCTCTGTTCCTTGCGCTGTTTCTCCCGCTTTGTAACAATCCGCTTTTTTTTCTCCTGGATTCGCCGGAACTCCCTTGTGTTGCCGGAGAACTCAATTTTACCCGTTTTTTCCCTGAAATAAAGGTTCACTGGCGTCAGGTTCAAGGGGATCATCTGGCGCAGCTGGTTGACCAGGTACCGTTTATATGAAAAGTGTACGGCGTCCGGATAGTTGACAAAACAGACAAACGTGGGGGGTTTGATCGCCACCTGGGCGGCATAAAAAAATTTGAGGCGCCGCCCCTTGTGAAGGGATGGCTCATCTCTGTACACGGCGTCCTCGATGATCCGATTGACCATGCCGGTGTTAATTCTGTGGCAGTATTCCTTATATACCTGTTCAACCTCATTAAAAATTTTGTGGCAGCGCTGGCCGGTTTTGGCGGAAATGGTGATGACAGGGGCATAGGAGAGAAATTTTGCCTTCTGGCGCAGCTCGTTAAAAAACGCCTGCTGTCCTTTTTCGGACTTGTCCACAAGATCCCATTTATTGAGCAGAAAAATCGCGCCGCACCCTCTTTTTTCGGCATACCCTGCAATGGTGATATCCTGGTCCGTGATGCCTTCGGAACAATCGATGAGAATCAGGGCCACATCACAGTCGTCCATGCTGTCCAGGGCCTTGAGGATGGAAAATTTTTCAAGTTTATCCGTCACCTTGCCCTTGCGGCGGATGCCTGCGGTATCTTTCAGGATAAATTCCCGACCGTTACATTTCACGGACAACTCAATGGCATCCCGGGTGGTGCCTGCTTTATCATTGACCACCACCCGTTGTTCGCCGAAAAGCCGGTTGGCCAGGGATGATTTGCCCACGTTGGGCCGCCCGATAATGGCAATGCGAATGGGACCGGTTTCGTCATCTTCCACCTTCTCCTCAGATTCCGCGGGGGCACCCGGCAGCATGGCCACCAGATCCGAAAGGAAATCCCCTACCCCCAGACCATGTTCGGCGGATACCTTGTAAAACTTGTCCACACCCAGGGTGTAGAACTCCCCGAGCTCGTCTTCCTGGCGGTGCAGACTTTCAACCTTATTAACCAGATAAAGAACCGGTTTTTCGGTGCGGCGCAAAAGATCGGCAAGATCCCGATCGTAGGGGGAAAGCCCTGCCCGGCCGTCCATAATAAACACCAGGATATCGGCCTGGTCCACGGCTCGCAACAGCTGTTCTTTAATCTGGGATGCAAAAAAATCATCATCCGCACTTAAAAACCCACCGGTATCAACCAGGGTAAACTGTTTATCCTCCCACTGCGTATCGGCATACTGCCGGTCCCGGGTCACACCGGGCATGTCATCCACCAGGGCCTGACGGGATTGTGTTATTCTGTTAAACAGTGTGGATTTTCCAACATTGGGGCGGCCCACAAGGGCCACAACCGGTTTCATATTCGTTTCTCCCAGTGAAAAAAAGGGGTTAAAAAATCAAATTTAATTTTATCAATTATTAAGGAACAATAATATACCATATTATTAGAAATCCGTCTTGGGTGTTCATTTGCCGACAAAGCACAACTTACTGTTTTCAGCACTTAAAACTCTGTGCTCTCTGTGTCCTCTGTGGTTAAAAATAAAAACCACGGGCGAAGCCTGTTAATTATGCGAACCAGGCGCCCTTGAAAGAATATCGACAATCCCTTCGGGATTTCATTTTTTTAAACCACAGAGAGCACAGAGGTTTGGCTTGCGCCAAACTGCACAAAGAAATATTTCAGGTGATTTCAACGAATATAATAATATTTTTATACTGTTTTACCTGTATGCTTATAATTTTCCTTGAACAGGGCGTGCTTTTTCATCAGTTTATGAAGCTGACGGGTGGTGATACCGGCGGCGGCGGCGGTGGCATTTATCTTCCCGTTGCATTTTGTTAAAAGCAGGTCCAGGTATTTATGTTCTATTCTGTCAAGTTCCTTTTTCCTGACTTCGGCAAGGGTTAAATTGTGGTCAATAATGCCGGCTGCAGGTTTGGGCGGATATGTAAACAGTTCCACCGGAAAATTTTGCGGCCTGAGAATTGAATTTTTTTCCAAAATATAGGCCCGCTCCAGGATATTTTCCAATTCTCTGATATTGCCCGGCCATGAATAGGCCAAAAAAGCCTCAAGGACCTTAGGGTGCACTTCCGTAATATCCTTGGCGTGAAATGTATTGAGTTTGGCCAGAAAAAGTTCCGCCAATTGGGGGATATCCTCTTTTCTTTCCTTAAGGGGCGGCAGTTCCACGGGGAACACGTTCAGACGGTAATACAGATCCGAACGAAACAGCTTGTCTTGGCACAACTGCCTTAAATCAATGTTGGTCGCTGCAATGATGCGCACATCAGCCCGGATATCTTCTTCACTGCCCACCCGGTGAAAAACGCCATCCTGAATAACCTGGAGCAGCTTGATCTGTGCCGGCGGCGTTATGGTGCCGATTTCATCCAAAAAAATGGTGCCGTTCCGGGCAATCTCAAATTTACCCAGTTTGCGTTTGATTGCACCAGTGAACGCGCCTTTTTCATGACCGAACATCTCACTTTCTATCAGCGTATCGGGAATCGCGCCGCAATGAACTTCAATAAACCGCTCATTTTTTCTTGAAGAGAGCCTGTGAATCAACCGGGCGGTAAACCCTTTTCCGCTTCCGGTTTCCCCGGTTAACAGCACGGTGCTTTTTGTGGCGGCCACGGCCCGGATTTTTTCAAATACCGATTTCATCGCCGGACTTTTGGTATGGAGCAGTTCAAACTCGTCCTCCTGCCAAATCTGCTCCCGCAGATAATCCAGTTCCGATTCGGCCCGGGTCTGTTCAATAATACTGTCAACCACCAGCCGAAGTTCATCAGGGACCAGCGGATAGGTCAAATAGGAGTCGGCACCTTCATGGACAACTTTGACAGCCTCGGGCAGCAGTTCAGGCGGAGCCATAATCACAATATTGATATTGGGACAGACCAGACTGATGGTCTGAAAAACAGCCTTGTAGCTGCTTTCAGCCGCAGCTTGCTGAAGGAGCTCTATATCTATAAATACAAACTCAGGCCGGGTGCGGCGGAAAACCTGAAGGGCCGCACTTAATTGCCGATTGGAATCAATATGATACACCGAAGAGAGGCGTTCCTGGATGCCCGTTAAACCATCTGCCCGCCCGAGGATAAAATGAAGCTTTTTCAACGTGCCGTTATCCCTTTTATTTCATCACACCATGCCAACCCAATACGATTCTTTAAAAAAAGAATTCAAAATTCCTATTTAAATAATTTAAGCAACAAAAGCAATATTTATATGCCCTAAAACGGCGAAACAGGACATTTGATTTCCCATATTCATCATATGAATCGTTTCTGAAAGGCAAAAATCAATTATTTTACCCAATCCACACGTGCTTTCGTATCAAAAAGGAATCTTAAATAAAATCAGCAAGAAACCGACCCGAAAAAAAACCATGCTGAAATCGGATCTTATGTTAAAAAATTACTAAAAAAGAACTGAAAGTTCTTTTTCATCCTATCACGAGATATATTGCTTCTCATATCCACACGCCATTTACATTTGACGTCGGCACGTGAACAAAAAAAATCCATGTAGAACAAGACAGTTACACTTCATCCGTAACGTAAAAAAAACCTGATTTTACTTTTTAGAACCATTGGCGCGCTTTATGAAACACAACTTCTATCCGGGCATGCCGCCCCCGAAAACCAAAGACCAACAGTAAAACAGATGCAGGAAAGACAGTTATAATGGACAGTATTTTAGGGCGCCAAACAAAAAGGATACAAGGATACGACCTGGCAAGGGGCGTGGCCATACTCCTCATGGTGCTGATTGATTGTAAAGGTTTTTTCTGCACAAACGAAACCGCTCCGGAATGGCTTTATGCGGTTTTTGAATATATGGACCGAAGAGCGGCAGCGGCTCTGGTAATCATATCCGGTGCGGGTCTAACCCTGATGATAGGCAGGGCCGGTTCAATTAAAGGGCGGAACACACTTTTTAAGCGGTCTGTCTTTCTTATGCTTTGCGGCATGCTCGTTTCCAGCATATGGAAGGCAGATATCCTCCATTTTTACGGATTTTTTATTTTAATCGGACTGGCCATGGCGCGCGTTTCCAGTCCAGGTCTTTTGATCGGGGCAGCTGCCTTCTGGCTCGTCAGTTTTATAGGGCGCTCGGATTATGTTCACGGCTACCTGGTTCATTTTACTGCGTGGAGTCTGCGGGATCAGCTTGCCAACCTTTTTTTCACAGGATTTTACCCGATTTTTCCATGGGCTGCGCTCTACATTTTAGGCATGTGGCTGGGACGGCAGGATTTTAAAAACCGCCAAGTCGCCATAACGCTTTTGGGTTCAGGCCTGTTAGCGGTTCTGATATCGGAGTGTGCGGGATATTTTGTTCCCGGCATGGCCCTGAAAACCATGATATCGCACGGTGCATCGGATGAAACAGCCGCATTCATTTTTATCCTGCTGTCCAAACTGACCGTCATAGACCTGACGCTGCCAAGCCCGGTTTCCATTATTTCCGGGGCAGGCACAGCACTTTGTGTGATCTCGCTGAGCTTTTTGTATGCACTTGATCGTCAGAACCAGGGACTGCCGCAATATCTTCTGATTGCAGGGAAAAACTCATTATCCTTGTATGTGCTGCATATTCTTTTTATCAAGGGAGTTGAACACATTCCGGGCATGGGAGATGATTACCCGGTTCTCTGGTGTACTGCCGGGGCCATCCTTTTTATTGCGGCCTATACGCTGTTAATGCGTCAATGGCTGAAAAAATTTGCAATGGGCCCCCTTGAAAGTGCCATGAGAAATTTTCCCTTTGTCAAAGGATTCCGAGCCATTAAAAGATATCCTGATCCCAGCGTGGGATAACAAAAACGGATACAAATCGGAATAAAAAATTCTTAAAAAATCACATAAAAGAATTTATTCTTCTTAATTTTGCGGCACACAAAACCCGAAACTCAGACCGATCAATTGTAAAATCAAATAGATAAAAATTAATATTGATGTGGCACAAGCATTGCTAAGATGCTGTCCAGCAATCGGCTGTAGGCCGATTTTGACAAAGCAATATCCCCCAAAAAGAGTATTCATGTCCGGGATGCTTTGAACAAATGTGTTTGACTCATCATCAAGATAAACAGCAGCACAAGAATCACCCATTAAAAATAACATGGAGGGCCAGTTGGACAAGACGGCCGCAATGACAATGGAACATACCGTGATGGCACATCCAGTGCCCGGCGCAAAAAACATGTTGACCGGAACCGCAGCCTTCAACAGTATTTTATACAACGCATCCTTAATCACCCTGGGGTCCGTTCTTTGTGCATGGACCATCAATACAATCCTTGTACCGCATCAGTTTTTGAGCGGAGGTCTGGCCGGGGTTGCCTTGATCATACACTATCTTTGGCCCCAGGCATCGGTGGGCAGCATCAATTTTCTGTTGAATATCCCGATTCTAATGGTGGGCTGGTTTTATGTAGGCCGGCGCTTTTTGCTTTACAGCATTTTCGGGATGGTTGTTTTTTCCATGGCTGTGGAATGGATTCCCGCCACCGCGCCCATTGAAGATCCCATGCTGGCCGCCCTGCTTTGCGGCGTTGTGTTTGGTGTGGGCTGTGCACTCATATTAAAATCCCTGGGCTCAGCCGGCGGCATTGATATTATATCGGTGATCCTGCTCAAACAATTCTCCATTAAACTTGGCTCCACAACACTTTTTGTAAATGCAGCAATCCTTATGGTGTCCATGGTTCTGTTTCCCATGGAAGCCATTCTTTATACGTTGATTCACATATTTATAACTTCCCGGGTGATTGAACTGGTCATAACGGGCATGAATAAACGAAAGGCCGTGTTCATCGTCTCCAAACAGTGGCAGGATATCCAGCAGCAGATTTTCAAACAGTTAAACCGTGGCGTGACTATCATTAACGGATGCGGCGGATATACGGGGGAAGAGGCAAATCTGCTGTATACCGTTGTCACTTTTGGCGAGTTGAATCGGTTAAAGACCCTTGTAAAAAAGACAGACCCAAATACATTTCTGGTGGTTTCCGATACCGTTGAAGTGATGGGACATGGTATCGGGAACCAGCCTCACTGGTAATTTCAAACCAATCCAGATCAGATCAAGGCTGTTGAATGGACACTTTGTGCAAAAAAGTTTGACAACACAATACTTTTAAGGAGAAAAATGGTGAAACGCATTAAAACGCTCTTGTGCATGATAGTAATGGCTTTGGCAGTAACGACATGGACGACCCATAGTCCGGCTTTCGCCTCCGACGAAAATTATGACACGGCTGTTGAAGAAAGCATGGAACAGTACGACCAGACAATTGAAGAAGACGGGTCTTATGAAGAACGTGGTGACGAAGAGTGGAACGATCAAGATGTTCCGGAAACCGAAAATCAGGACGAATCCACCTACACAAATTAATCCCCCAGACCTGTAATTATCCCCCCAATAAATAGTTACAGATCAGTAGCAACCCAAAGAGCACGAACAAAACGTTTCGTGCTCTTTTTGCGTATTCCCCATCGAAAGCTCTGAAATGCAGACATTTTAAGCCGTCAAGATTAGACGAGAATGCTAAATGTCGACGGAGGCCTTCGGGCAGGCGTATCCGGATTCAAGCCGTTTTCATCCCCATCCCACTTTTTTTTAGCAGCGAGTTTAAAATCCGTATGAAACTCGTGCCCACAATGGGGGCAACGCATGAGCATCCCTCCGATATCTGCCGGGATACGAAGGGGCTCACGACACCCTTTGCAATCTTTGATAACATAATTTTTCATACGCATTGTATCGGTCAGCCCGGCGTAATAGTTAAATCATCTTGCAATACCGGTGGCCATTGAACCAAGTCCATCAGGTATCAAGAATGAAATTTGTATGATACAATACCCGAATAACTTTCACAGTAAGGAATCCGTAATGCCAGGAAAAAAGACAAACATTAAAAATGCATGGCAGCATGCAAAAACCCAGACAGGCAAATCTAATATATCAGGAACTGGACACCGCATTAGCGTGGGGGAATATAATCGGTTGAGTGTTCAAACCAGATCAGATTTTGGGGTCTATCTAAACGCCGGGGACGAGCGGGTTCTGCTGCCCAATAAATATGCCCCAGAGAGGCTGTCAATCAGCGATCGCCTTGATGTATTTGTGTATACGGATTCCGAAAATCGCCTGGTGGCAACCACATTAAAGCCCGCAGGCGTGGTCGGTGACTTTGTCTTTTTAATTGCCAAAGATGTTGCCCCATTCGGCACCTTTATGGACTGGGGACTGGAAAAGGATTTACTGGTTCCTAAAAACGAGCAGCAGGATAAGCTCACGCCCGGAAAAAAATATTTGGTCAAAATCTGCCGGGATGAAAACACACAACGAATCTACGGCACCACGAAAATTGCCGCCAATTGTGATAAAAATACAGAGGCCCTGAAAATCGGACAGCAGGTGGACTTGCTTGTCCACACGATCACGACCACTGGGATCATGGCCGTGGTTGACAAACGATACTATGGGGTGATGTACCTGAATGAAACCTACCAGAAATTATTTATCGGGCACACCTGCAAAGGGTATATCATGCGGCTCAGGGAAGATGGTAAAATTGATCTGACCATGAAAAAGCCCGGGTACTCATCGGTCCCCAAATCGGCAGAAGTCATTTTATACCGATTAAATAAATCCGGGGGATTTATCCCCTGTCATGATAAAAGTTCCCCCGAAGAGATCCGCAAACGGTTTTCCATGAGCAAAAAAGAATTCAAACGGGCCGTGGGAAATCTGTATAAAAAGAGACTGATTGAATTAAAAAACAATGGGATCGGCCTCGTACAATAAAGCCGCGCCCCGTTCAACTGACCACCGGGCAATTTTCTTTTAAACCGAATGCGTTAAAATATCAGTTCTTTACTGAAATTAACTTTATAAAAAAAGGCCATAAAAGAGCAGGAATCAATACAGCAAGAAAAATCCCTATTCCTGGTGCCAATCCGGAATAGGAGCCCATCCAGGAAAAAAGAAAAGATACAGGGAGCGAACCTCCGATAAGCGCCAATAAAAACCGGCGAAAGTTCATTCTCGAGAGCCCCGCCAGCATAGTTATGACCTCTGGTATAACAGGCATAATTCGGCTCAGGATAATAGCATACGCCCCCCATCTGTCAAAAAACAATTTAAATCGTTCTATCTCTTCTTGGGAAGCAATTCTTGCGCTGGCCTTCTGGCCAAAAAATTTCGCAATACCATATCCTACCAACCCGGCGCCGACAGAACCGATAAAACTTGCAACTCCCCCGACCCAGGGCCCATAAACCGATCCCAATGCAGCCATAATCCCCGTTGCAGGGACCGGCAGAAGGATATCTGAAATTAAAAGAACAATTCCCATTACCCAGGCGAAGGATTTGGTCCTGGAAAACCATGCAATGCATTTTTCCTGGCTAAGCAAAAATTCAAGATTCTGCCCGCAGATTTCATAGACAACGACAAAAGCAAATGTCAGAAGAAGAAACAGCAGTATAAGCTTAAAAATCAGTTTCATAGCCCCATCTATCAATTGAACGAAAAAAAAACAAGGGGGAAATCCATTGTATGAGGCATAAATGACTTTGATTCTTCTATGATTGTTTTAAAAAATTTGATAGGAGAAGTATCATTAATTTGTATTCATCATAAAAACGTATGATTAAGTGCTTTGAATGAAACTTTTGTCTATTAGATTCAGATTGTTTGGCAGATCGATCGTTGCCCTTCTGATTCTCCTTACACTTTTTTTCCCTTCTGAGTCCTCTTCTCAAAACCTTTTTGCACCAAACCATGACACGCTTTCCCTTAAACATGAATTAACGCGGACCTACCAAATGGCCTATGCGTTTTTTAAAAAAAAACAAAATCCTGACGGCTCATGGTCAGATTCGAAGTTTCCCGCCTTGACAGGGCTCGCCGTCTATGCGTTATTAACTTCCCCTGAATATATCAATGCCGAATCAAAGCCAGATTTTATCACCCAAGCCCTTGATTATATAATTTCCAATGTTCACGAAAACGGAGGGATTTATAACGAAGGATCTCCAAGTTACAACACATCGATTTGTCTATTGGCCCTGCTGGCAACAAGAAATCCCGAATTTTATCCTACTATAATTAAGGCAAGAAACTACATTGCAACATGCCAGATGGATCAAGGAAAAAAAGGTATCGCAGACAAAACATTTGACGGCGGCATCGGATATGGAAGCCAACAACATCCAGACATGCATGATACATGCATTGCCCTTGAGGCCATACAATCAAGTCAATTCCTTGAATCCGACCATCGGGCATCAGTAGATAAACATCATAAAAATACGACTCTCAACCGGGATTTGGTATTAAACTTTATAACCCGGTGCCAAAATTTTACCGATTACAATGAACCACCCAGGTCAATTGCAGCTGAAAAGAATAAAGGAGGATTTGTTGATTACCCAGGCTTTAGCAAAGCTGGTGAAGAAACACTTCCAAACGGCATACAAATACTACGCACATATGGCAGTATGACCTGTACAGGACTATTAAGCTTTGCATTCACCGATTTTGAGAAAGATGATCCGCGTGTCCAGGCCGCTTATGAATGGCTGAAAAAAAATTACACGTTGGATGAAAATCCCGGTCTTGGCCAACAAGGGCTGTATTATTACTATTATTCAATGGCCAAAGCGTTGACCCTTTACGGTGATGATAATTTTTTACGGGAAAATGGCCGGAGAATCAACTGGCGCAAGGATATGGCGGTAAAATTTATCAACAAACAAAAATCCGACGGATCATGGCTGAATGAGGCAGGTGGCAACTGGGAGAATGGTCCGGTTATAGTGACAGCTTATGTCCTGATTAGTTTAAATATGATAACCGCCCTGATATAAAGGTGAAACAATTATTAAAAATATGAATGGTGAAATATGAAATTTGCGTTTAGTACCAATGCGTTCAGAAAATTTTCCTTTTCCGAGGCAGCGGAGGCAGTAGCGGGTGCGGGATATTCAGGCATTGAAATCATGTGCGATACTCCCCATGCCTATCCGGATGAACTATCCGGAAATGATATTGAAAAAATTAAACAGACCTTGGCGAAAAATAATCTTGAAATATCTAATCTGAATGCATTCATGATGTATGCCGTAACAGACATTCATCATCCATCCTGGATTGAGACAGATAAAGATTACAGGCAGATCAGGATTCAACATACTAAAAACTGCATTGATCTGGCAGCCCAACTTGGCGCAAAAACCCTCTCCACAGAACCCGGCGGCCCGCTGAAGGATATTCCCAAAGGTATGTCAAAACAAGCAGCTTTGGAATTTTTTGCAGACGGCCTGGCGTCCATTCTGCCCCATGCCATGGATAAGGGAATCATGGTGCTGATTGAGCCAGAACCGGACCTGTTAATCCAGACCTCAGATGAATTTTTAGCTTTTATTGAGATGTTCAACCATCCAAATCTATGGCTCAATCTGGACATTGGTCATTTCTACTGTGTGGGAGAAGATCCTGTTGAAATTATTTCCAAACTCAAACATTACACCAGGCATTATCATCTTGAGGATATCCCGACAACACGAGAGCATAAACATATTATACCGGGGCAAGGAGGGATTGACATTCCAGGGGTATTGAAAGCGGTTGAAAAAACAGGATATGATGGTTTCATTACATTGGAGCTTTATCCTTACCTTGATGATCCCCATCAGACAGCCAGGGATGCGATGCAGCATCTGAAACAGACTTATCACCCATGAATAAACATACAAAGACGTTTCTTGAACTGATTCGACTGCCGGGTATATTCACCGCCCATGCAGACATTCTCGCAGGTTTCTTGCTTGCAGGAGCCGGGTTAACCGAGCTGAAAACCTTTTTTTTACTCATTGCAGCCACGTCTTGTTTTCTTGCGGCCGGCATGACCTTGAATGACTATTTCGATTACAAAATTGATCAAGTTGAAAGCCCTGGACGGCCGATACCTTCAAATCGGATCAGCAGACAGACAGCCTTATTCATTGGAAGCGGACTTTTGGCTGCGGGAATTATCTTTGCATTTATGGCAGGGGCTACTTCATTTATCACGGGGTTATGTCTTGGGTCATGTATCCTGCTCTATGACGGATATCTAAAAAAACACGCGATTGCAGGGCCAATTGCCATGGCGGCCTGCAGATATTTTAACCTTCTGCTGGGGATGTCGGTTGCGCCGTTCAGGGGATGGGCCATTATCCCCTTGATTACCGGGCTCTATATTTTTGGTGTTACGGTCCTAAGCCGCAAAGAAGCTGTCGGCGGAAAAGCGTTGTTCAATATAGTGCTATGCGCCCTGATGCCGATTCTTTCGGCTTTGCTGTACTACGTTCTTTATATTGCAAACATTTTGCCCAATTTTCCGGGTGTAATACTGATGTTGTGTTTTGCGGTTTTTCTGTCCGGGCATACGCTGAAACTGCTGAAAAAAAACACGCCGAAAGATTTTCAAAACACAATGAAAATTCTATTAATGGCCATTATCAGCCTTGATATGATTCTTGCCGCAGGGGCGGTTCCCATTGCTTATGCGGCCATGATTCTGCTGTTGTACGTACCGGCGATCTATTCCGTACGTCTTTTTCGAGTGACTTAAAGGAGAGATTATGAAAAATTATATGTTCTGTTTTAACATTGTGGGGTTGTCACCCCAGCTTTTGAATAAGCTGATTGAAATGCCTCACTTTTCAAAACTGATGAAAAAGGGTCAAAAAACCGATTTAAATCCGGTTTTTCCCGGCCTTACCCTCCCCGGCCAAGCCTCTTTTTCAACCGGAACCCTTCCTGCGGAACACGGTATCGTTGCAAACGGCTTCTTCTACAGGGACAAATTTGAAGTCAGTTTCTGGGATCAATATCGCTCACTTGTTCAGGCCGATCCAATCTGGGAAACGCTGAAACATGAAAATCCCGATTTAAAAACCGCCGTTCTCTTTTTTCAAAACACCCTCTACTGCGATGCCGATTTCATCATAACGCCAAAACCCATGCACACAGACGCAGGACTTGTCCAGTGGTGCTACTCCAAGCCGGCTGGCTTATATGAAGCTGTCTGTGACAACATCGGCAGGCCGTTTAATCTGATGGATTACTGGGGTCCGTTTGCCTCCCCCAAGGCCTCGGAATGGATCATGGAGGCCACAATCGATCTTGTCACCCATCATGCGCCGAACTTTATGAGTGTTTATCTGCCGCACCTGGACTATTCCTGCCAGAAATTTGGCCCGGATGATCCCAGGATTGATGATGATCTAAAGGTTCTCGACAATCTCATGGGTAAATTTTTAGATACCCTTGCAAGTATGGGGATCATGGAGGCTTCAACCCTATGTATTTTCAGCGAATATTCTTTGACCCAGGTTACAGGTGCCGTATTTTTAAACAGGGAACTTAGAAAGGCGGGCTTTCTAAAGGTCAGAGAAATTGAAGGGCGGGAGTACCTTGATTTTGAACTGAGTCGGGCATTTGCAATGGTGGATCACCAGATTGCCCATATTTACATAAGGGAAGACAATGACATCAATCCCGTTAAGGAATTGATACAAAACCTTGTCGGCGTCGACAAGGTCCTTGCAGAAGATGAGAAACAAGAGTTTGGCATCAATCATGAGAGAGCCGGGGAGTTAATTGCCGTGTCAGATCCTGACCAATGGTTTGCCTATTACTGGTGGGAAAACGATGAAAAAGCGCCGGATTTTGCCGACCACATTGATATTCACAGAAAACCGGGATATGACCCTCTTGAATTATTCATGGACATGAAAACCATGAAGATTCCCCAAACAACAGAACTGCTGAAAGGTTCCCATGGCGCTCCGCCCAAAAACGGACAGGGTATGGCGGCCCTGATGTTAAGTGGTGCCCCGGCCGGCCGGATCAGCCTGCCGAATTGCATGGAAACCATTGAAATTGCGCCCATCTTAAAACAACTCATGGGCAATAACGATACCGCCGAATGAATACACAACTCAAAAAATTGAAATGAGCCTAAAACACATGTTTAAGCTGGGTTACAATACCAACGGATTTGCCAATCATTCCCTCTTGTCTGCCATCGATATCATTGGTCGACTGGGCTATCAAAGCATCGCGATTACCATCGACCACCACGCCTTAAATCCCTGGGAGCACAACTTCAAGACCCAGTTGGCACAGGTAAAAGAACGGCTTAAAAAATATGATCTCGCGTCCGTTGTGGAAACCGGCGCCAGGTTTCTTTTAAATCCTGAAATTAAACACGAGCCCACGCTTATTTCGCCAGAACAAAACGCAAGGGATATACGGATCAAATTCATTGAAAAATGTCTTGAAATCGCATCATTTTTAGGATCGGATGCGGTTTCCATCTGGTCCGGGCAGAAAAAAGGGAGGGTTAGCGACCAGAACGCCTGGGAATGGCTGATTTCAGGATGCAGAGAAGTATCTGAAAAAGCATGTGAACATGGCGTTTTCATTGCCTTTGAGCCGGAACCCGGCATGTTCGTGGAAAATCTTGATCAATACACCGGGCTCAAGGAAAAAATAGGCCATGATTTTTTTAAACTCACCCTTGATCTGGGTCATGCCCTGATCACGGAAAACAGCGTCTCAAAAGCGATATGCGACCATAAAAACGATATCGTTAATATCCATTTGGAAGATATGAAAAAAGACAAACATGACCACCTGTTCTTTGGCGAAGGAGAGATGGATTTTCAAAAAATTTTCAGGGGACTAAAAGAGATAAATTACAGCGGCCAAGTAAATATTGAACTGAGCCGCCACAGTCACAATGCCGTTGAAACGGCAAAAAGAGCAAAACAATTTCTGCGGGGTATTGTGCCGGATTAAATGATCCTGCCATACCCCGCATAAAAAAGACAAACAGCGTTGGTTACAGCTTAGCGGTAACCAGGTTCAGGGATATCAATGAATATGCACTGACCAGAACCGGATCATTTTCCCACCACCGGGCTGTCGGGTTAATCCAGGAGCCGTCGTCCCGCTGGTTTGCAGCCAATTTTGTCGCCAGATCATTTCGCCAGTTAATCCGCTTGCCGCTACTTGTGACCAAAACATCATCGCCATAAACGGTCAGGGCTTTTGCCATGGTGTGGTAATAGTAGTACAGGCCCTGCTGTCCAACCCCCGGGTTTTCGTCCAGGGTATAATTGTCTTTCAGCCAGTTGTATGCCGCCTGAACCCTCTCATCATTTTTATCCAGGTCCGCGAAAATAAAACTCAAAAGCCCCGCATAGGTCATGGAGCCATAAGATCTAAGTGCCTTTTTGCCGTTCTCAAGGGTTTCTTCACCGGCCTTGCTGTTGCCGGGATAATAGACAAACCCACCTTTATTTTTGGGATCGGCACTGGACCAGGCCTGATCATTGGACCCCGGAAGATTCTGGCAGCGCTGAATGAATTTGAGTGCCGCTTCCCAGTCCAACTTGGTCTCCTGCAGGTTTTTCAAATCCTTATATGCAGCAAGCTGATCGTCGGATTCAAGAAATTCACTGGCTTTCAATGCCTCAAGGGCAATATAGGTATTGGACATATCCGAATGGTCCTTGGTGCCGTACCCGATCCCGCCGTCAAATTTTTCATCTACGTTCCCCTTCTCTCCCTGGTCAAGCTGGAGGGTGGCGATATAGCGTCTGGCTTTCAAAATGTAGGGGTGATACTTGGGATCATTTGCCGCCAGCAAGGCCATCACACACAAAGAGGTATTGTAGTTGGGAAGACCCTCCTTATATATAGCGCCGTTTTCATGGATATTGCTGATAATATAATCCAGTGCCTTTTGAATGAAGTCGGGCTTCTCCTTAACATCTGCATACATGGAAGATGTCAAAAAGGCATAGGTCACCAGACCGGTTACACCCGGAAATCCGGGGTTTGACCAGGAGCCGTCAGGGTTCTGAGACTTCCTAAGATACTCAAATCCTTTCTTGAAGGTATTGTCCAAATCCGGTGGTGTTAATTTCTTTTCCGAGGCAACGGCCGGTAAACTGAGCATCAACGCCATAAAAATCAACGGTAAAAATTTCAGGATACGTAGGCCCAACATCTTTGTCTGATTCATTTTCTCTCCCCCCTGATTTTAAATTCTTGGAATATAGATCAGCCAAAGCGACAAGCTGTCGAATACATACCGTGCCTTGACCAAATAAGCTTTCTGTATTTTTAACCCCTTTTTTTCACAAAATCAACACCGCTTACTTACCCAACAGCAATTCTCAATATGGATTTTAATCGACTCAAGGATACCGTAACCTGTTGAAATCACGTTAGCCGAAATCATGATTTTATGATATTTCACTATCTGGTAGAGGAGCCGGTCACCCGACTCCCCCCCCATTTGGAACCCATCGTGCCCTATTTAGGCAATGGGCTCGAGATATAATCATTCACCTGTCTGTACGGTTTAGAAAAGGGTATGATAAATCCTAACTTTCGGCGGAGGAAACGCTTCAAGAAACAACTTGAATTTCTCCCAGTTAAAAGACTTACGCTGACTTCGCCTGTTTAACCACTTAAACATTATCAAAACAGCATAATTTCGAAATTGGCTCAACCATTTGCCATTGTTGGACACCCCATAGTATCGGATGTGCCCCATCATTTTGCTGCAGAATCTTCGCCATATTTCCTTGAGATCAAAACGGTCTTTTACACTACGAGCCCATGCCCCGATTTGCTTGAGTTTACTTCTAAAGCGTTTTCCGCAAGTTTTTAGTTTCGGAACGATGAACCCCTTTCGAGCCTTACCAAGATAAACGGTAAAACCCAAAAAGTCGAAGGTATCCTGCTTTTCACCACTTCTCATTTTCTGCTTTGAGAACGATACCGACTTAGTTTTGAGTTCGTTTAGCTTCAATCCAAATCTTTCGAGGCGTTTACCAAGAGCTTGTGTTATCCGCTTTGCATCATATTCAAGCTGGCAGCAGATCACCACGTCATCACAATAGCGGAACAGTTCCACACTTCCGTTACAATGCTGTTTTACGACGTTCATAAACCACACGTCAATTACATAATGGGCAAAGATATTCGCCAAAACGGGACTACAGGGACTACCTTGTGGTACACCCTCGTCACTGACTGTCAATTCTCTTTGAGTTAAGACTCCAGCTTTGAACATTCGGATGAGATACCGAATAAAACGCTCATCTTTAATCTTCAGCCTCAGTATGATTTCCAACTCTTTGTGGTTAATCAATCCAAAATAATTGGCGAGGTCAACGTCTATAACCGTCTGGATTTCGTTATGGTAGAGGTGCTGATTCAAGGCCTTGATTGCATCGTGACATCCCCTGCCTGGTCTGAATCCATAGGAGCATTCATAGAACAGGGGTTCATATATGCTTTCCAGAACCTTTTGGGTCATCATCTGTACCATTTTATCCTCGAGATTACCGATGCCCAATGGCCGCGTAGCACCAGGTTTTCCCTCCTTGGGAATCAACACCTGACGCACGGGTCCGGGTCGATAAGCCATCTTTCTCATGCGCTCAAGTAGATCTTCGAGATTGCTATCCAGTTCGGCTCCATATGCATCCTTATCTATGCCATCAATTCCAACGGCCTTCCTTCCATCAAGCTCGCTGAAACAACCCCTTAGAGATTCTTTGTTGAATAGGTGCATCAAATTATCAAACACCTTCTCGTCATCCCTTGAGGACAGCCAGGCTATTCTATTCAATTTTGTTTCCGTCAACATCTGAAACTCTGTTGGTTTCATAACGTGTCCTCTCATAGATCAATTTTACCCAGAGTCCTTCCCTCCCCAGGCGTTACCCCGGTTCAACAGTACTATGACTCATCTGACTTCCTGCCATCCATCTTGACCTCCTCGCCTTTACACTTGTCAGTCAATACTTTCCTCCTTGAAAGAGACGTCAGGATCTCCCACGTTCACCTATCTGCTTTGATTACATGCCATGCTCTCAGACCCCGGGAATGCTCCGAGTGCCTTCCCATAAACGACACATGGAATATTGCCTTCTGAATCATCGAAATCATCGGCCATTCCAACATACTCTTTTCGGGGCTCAATCACTTCAGCAAATGCTTACGGCCTGCAATCTCTCTGTCTACGCTTAACCTGTGCCGTTACCGACACAAGCCCAAGACTCGATACGGAATGCGCTGGGTCTACGCTTTTCCGGTGGAACTTTCATCCACGAGTAGTATAGGCGCCTCGTGGCGCACCGATGTTCGAGTTTTTTGAATTTGACAGCCAAACAATCCTTGATTAGAATCAGGCCACTTTTTTTCGGAAGCGCTCCAAAGATGGGGATGGCTTCATTTGAGGAAAAGTACGACTACTCATATGTTTTGTAGAAGGATTGAAAGGAATTATATTATCAATGCGTTCTTTTAACTTATGAAGCTTCTGTTCATTGATTTCGTTTCCACAGAAATCCTGGACAAATTGAACTAAAGCTTCTGTATGAATCCGCTGGGATAGGCTTCCCACACTCCATGCAGGAAGTTTGTTTTCCAGGCGGGCTTTCTGGTGATGATGGAAGAACAATGCATGATCTAACAGCAGGCTCAGGATCAAGGAACTCCGAGATCCATCTTCGCCTGTATGCTTGGTCAGCTTGCCCCATCCTTCATGACCTTTCCAGTCCTCAAAGAAAACCTCTATCAACCAGCGGAAGAAGTATGCTTGAACAATATCCAATGTTCTCCAACTCAAGTCAGAGGCTAACAAATAACGTGGTTTTTTCTCATCAGGATACTGAATGGCGATCACAAAACGCTTTGCATTGTGAGACGGCACATACAGGCGAGCCGATGAGATAAAAATTTCAATATCTTCTTTCCCTCGAACCGATACTTTTTGAGGTATCAGAGGATAAGATTCAAAAAACTTTTGTACTGAAATTATGCGGTTTTTAAACCGTACATTTTGATTATACTTCATTTTGGTGATGGTTTGAGCACCACCAAAGATAAGGGAACTGCCATCAACAAATTCAGCGTGCCCATAAAGACCGTCTGCCAAAATTGCTTTGATTTCAATGTCCGGATGTTTTTTATGAAATATGTTCAAAAGCTCAAGAGCCAATTGAACCTTCGTTGGGTATTCAGGATTCCTCTGTGGCTCCTTGGGCCGATTTTTCTTCGGTATTTTCTTTTTTTTAAGACGGTCATCTTTCTTTTTCCAGGCTTTCCACAATGGGTCCGGGTGATAAAATTCAAAGCCCACGGGAAAAGAAGCCACTGGTGTTACCAAAAATAGAAATACAATGCATTGCCCGTCTAAAAAACCGCCGGTGAGTTTGTCTTTAAGCTTGTGAACTTTAAATATTTTTTTTGTGGACTTTGATCGACCACGGTCTACATCGTCTATGCAAATAACCCCGTCCTTGATGCCATAATGCTTCAGAATATTACACGTACTCTGTTGCAGTAAGCGATCGAAGCTGATTTTTGAATTGCGGAACATCCAGGAAAGAGCTGAAAAACGGAATTTCCCCAAACTGATTCGTTCAAATCGTTTCCAGCAAATACTGTTGGTTAACAGAACACCACTTAAACAAAAGCTTAGCCACAGTTTTTGCTTTTTGGATAGCACATAATTGGGGTTCTTTTTCATCAATTCTTGATTTATGCATTCAAGATAGTTTTCAATAAAAGGCAGCGGTCGTTCGAGGAGCATCTCTATCATGAATTTTGTTAAAAGTTCATACCAAAAATTCAACTTCTTTAGCACATTTTTATGTCAACCTCAAAAAACTCGAACATCGAGTTTCAGACTCATTTGGGCCAAATTTAGAATTGCTGCTTACCCAAAATAGGCGATTGGGTTTTCCTTTTTGATCGTTGATTTCGAAGAAGCTTTAAAAAAACCTGAATTTTAGAGAGAGGCTTCGTTCAAGATTAATGTAAATTGATGGATTGATAGTTCAATTGATCTGGACATATACCGGATCCAGTTGGCCATTTTCATCCAATCGTTCAATCTGAATGATGGTTGGATTCATCTCTGTGGAAATATGGACAAGGGCATTTATCAACTCTTTACGGCTCGTGACGGGCGTCCCGTTAACCGCCGTAATCCGGTCCCCCGACGCTATACCGATCTGGCTGAATGCAGAATCTTCAGATACCCGGGTTACCTGAATACCCGCTCCAAATGGGGGGGCTGTTTCAGAAGTTATACGAACCTGTTGAACATCTATCTGTTTCGAAAGGGTGTCGGGATTTGAAAAATACTTTTCATACCATTTTTTGTCAGCCCGGTTCATGTGACTGTCCGCGTTGTTGGTGTCTTGGGGGCGGGCTTTGTATATGGTGGGGACTTTTGTACCGATCAGCAGCAATTCTTTGGGCACCACACTACTATCGTCGAGTTTTCTAAAAGTCAGTACATAATTTCGACGGAGAAGAAGCTGTTTCAGGCAGGTCTCAAGATCTTTTGATTTCAGATCGAAGGTGACGACCTCGTCTACTGAATCTTTAATAATGAGATCAAATCCGATTTTATCCGCCAATTTTTTTAGCACATCAATAAACGGCGCGTTATCGGCTGATACGTCAACGGTATTGTCATTGATTGTGATATGTATCCGGGATGCATGGTTTGCATCAACACCCGCGAAGGACAATATAGCCGAAAACAGACAAACAAAAAGAATGGTTGAACTGGAGACCGTTCGTATCTTCACCATTTTTCACCTCATGCCTAAATGGACGACGTCCTTTGAAAAAAAATCCGGCAGCCCGTTCAAAGGCTGCCGGAGGGTTATGGTTTTATTTTATAATAACGCCCCTATGCACATTATCTTGTTGTTCTTACTCTTACCGAAGGCGTGGCAAAAGCGGCATTGGATCCGCATCCGTCACTGGTGACAACCCGGTAGTAATATGTCGTACCGGTCGTCAGGCCTGTGTCAAGATAGGTAGCATAGGTTGTAACGTGATCTTCGGCAATCAGCTCAAAGGGGCCGTTCGGACCTGTTTCACTACGGTATACATCGTAGCTGGCCGCTCCAGTATGGAGCCATGTCAGCTGAATTTTATCCAGCTTTGCCCTGGCGGCAAGGTCGCAGATGCACCCTTCATAAACGGTCATTGATGAAAAGTCCTCGTCGGTCAGGTCAGACTGACCGCTTCCAGGAAATGCAGATGCCGTGTTGTCGGTGACCCTGAGGCCGATATTGACAACCCCGGGCGTCAAGCCAGTAGTGTCACTGATAATAGCAGTTTCCCCGGATGCGCTTGTATAGTCAAAAGGAGCACCATCAATATCCCAATCCCAGGCCGTAATGGTGTCATCCGGGCAATCTGCACACCCGGTCTCATGTATGCCCTCGTTAGGATCAAAGGCCCCGCTGCCGTCCAAAGTAAGACTGTCGCCGGCACAGGTTGAAACCATGTACGGGCCCCCGGCATCCGCCACAGGCGGATGGGGCGGATTTGAAACTTCAATATCCCTTGTAGCTGTAGCCGTCAACCCCTCATCGTCGGTGACCCGGAGAGTAACCGGATATGTGCAGGGCAGACTTGAACATGCGAATGCGTGATTCGCTTCCGAGGGTGTTGTTGTGGATTCGTCATAAACACCGTCTGCATCCCAATCCCATTCAAACAGCACCAGGTCGCCGATATCTTTGCCGGTTTCCGAATGATCTGAACAGGCGGGATCAAACATGATGGGGATGTTCGGATAGCTGGGGTTGGGGTTGGCATCAAAACAGGCGATGGGAGCAGCTTTGAATAGGGCCGGCTTGAGTATGATGATATTCCAGGCTGAGCCTAAAGGGCCGGTACTTGTATAGTTATTATACCAGCTCCCATTGGAATTTTGAACATCAACAATCTGCTGCGCCAGGCCCGTGTAACTACCCGAACCATTATACCAGTCAAAGGAGGTGCCACTTGTTGTAGTCACTCGCTCCACCGCATTTGGTGACGCTGTCCGCATGGCCTTGGTAAAGGAATACCACCCGTATTGCTGATTACCTAAAAAAGTACTCCAGCGGTCTGCTATGAATCTCTCGGCATTAATCCACCGGGTGTCCCGCTCGTCATCAATAGTAGACGGGTCGTCATACCCCACATACCCATCCATGTTTAGCTGCACCATTCCGGAGGGTGTTGTGCCGTAGCCGTAGCCTGAATAGGTATAACCAAAGCCGTAGTTGCTGTCACTGTAGTTCAACCAGATATTGTTTTCGGTTTTGACCCAGTCCGGTACAACGCAATTCCAGGGGGATTCCTGGGCGGGAATCATACCGATGGCCGCCCACTGGGCGGCTGAATTGTCTGACCCAGAGTTCCAGGAGTATCTCCATCCGCCGCGATAACTGCCGGAATCCACCTGCCCCCAGGCATACATGTCACACATGTCCTGTAGAAGTTCCCCGTAAGTCCAGGTAGTTCCGCGGCCCGTGAAATCCCGACCGGTATCTTCTCCGGGTTGAACTCCCGAGGCGATGATGGCATCCATGACCTGTCCACCTTCGTAGATTGGCTGATAACCAGAATCGCGCACTTCAATACCATAGCCGTTACCATTTGTATCGGGATTACCTGAGCTTTGTATTCCGATGGCAGTGGCTTTTAGCATCGGGTATGAGCTATTGTAATATAGCCCTGGATCAGCCACTTCAACCCCAATTGGACGGATTCCACATAGGGATCTTCGTTGGTATCGCCATTTATCTTATGATTGTTGATGGCGAAAGCTTGAATGGCTGAGGCCGTCGGGCTGGCATAATAGGAGCTATAATTCCAAACCAGAAAAGTTGACGAGTCAAACGTATGAAAGTACGAATTACTATAGTTAGTCGTATACAAATACCACAACCCGTTATCAATGGCGATATTCACCCTGGCGTTAAGGCTGTCCGATTGAATCTTCACAAGAAAAGTGTCACTGACCGCATTGGCCATGGACGCGTCGACAGCATCCACCTGGAGTATTGCCGTAAAAGGTGTCTCTTCTGCACCAGTATAGGCCTTGTCAATCGAAACACTGTATTTCGTATTTCCGCTAAGGGTACTGACAGCGGATTCAGTGCCGTCACCGTAAACCCACTTGTACCAGATCTCGTTGATGTCGGTGGTTGTAATGACCCCCTTGAGTCGGACGGATTCGCCGCTGATGGCCGTATGGAATTTTGCCGGATCACCCTGCCAGACGATACAGCGAACAGTGTCAACTGCTGCATAAGCGGAAACGGCCGTCATTAAAAAGACGGCAATTGTTGCAAAAACTACAAAGCGTTCTTTAAACATTGCTACTCCCCTCCACAAGAATCAAAAATTTATACCAATGTTAATAGATTGTTTTTATGGTCTCATATTTTTCCGAATCACAAGGCCATGGGTATTTGCAACATCTGATTAATTTTGCCTGCGCCCGACACGGGCAAGTCCAATAAGGCCCACACCGAACAAAATTATGGTGGCGGGTTCGGGAACCGCTCCGCCGCCGCCACCACCGGAGATGTCAAGCGTACTGTAAAAATAGATGGTATCCCCGCTGTCTGAATCAGTCTGCGCCAAATAAAACCCGGCATAATCCGCAGCTATTGTCTCGCTCAGGATAAACTCAATTACGGCCTCGTCATCTACATCAAGTGTAAAATCCCAGGCCATGGCCATGGAAACATCATCAATGACAGTATCTGGAACACTATTTGTGGTGTCGAGTAGACTGGCTGAAAAATTATCATAGATATCACCTATGATGCCCCCATATCCGGGCTCGTCAATTTCCCAGGTTTGACCGTCAGTCGCCGTGCCTGATATAGAACCAATTTCGTTAAAATAAGTATTTCCGTCTTCAACCATTTCGTGGTCAAAAAATCCACCCACGTAATGGTTCCCTGTACCGGTGACAGTTATGGAAACTGTGCCAAGGCCTGTGGCGGTGTTAAAATCATCAAGATTCACATTAGCCGGCGTAGGGTCAATTTTTGTGGATACCGTACCGTTAATGTTGAACGCATAGTCTTCCAGGTTTATGATTGCGGCCGTACTACCGGTCTGGGCGAACACCAGAGCCGTTAAAAATACTACAAACGTCAAAATTAACTTTTTCATTTGATTGGTCTACCTCCTCAATTAATAATCAATGTTACTGAACCTCTTTAAACCCCAGTTTAAAGAGACCTATAAACTAAATCACAGCGCTCCCTTGCAAAATGCACAAAATATACCAACAACTTGTATAAAAACTGACAACACACTTAGATTCAATGTGTTATGATAAATTTTTAAAAATAAGCAAACAAAGGAGAACGAGGCTTACCGAAAGACTTAGAATTATATATTTTTTTCCATGTTTTATGTAAAATAAGTACACATGTGAAATCTTGTGCGTCTAAGATCAGGCCTAAAACCGTAAGACACAAGATCAGAAACAAATATTCCTCTTTTCTGAATCAAAACCACCAGAAAATGTAAATCAAGTGCTCTATGTAATTTTTTTTAGGTTTTTATATAAAAAATTTCATGCTTATATCCATTTTTTTTCCGATTAGAACACCACCTGCTCATTTTTTAACACTTATCTAAATCTAATTTGACAAATCAGGAACGATAACATACTGAGTTTTTATATTTTTACAAAACAATATTTTGAGGCAAATCGTTTTGCCATTTTTTATACATAAAATGGTGTGTTTTGTGCAGTGGGCAATATCGATAACCAGTATTTTGGGTGAAACGCCTTTCGGCCCCCATATATTGGCCATGTCCTTTCCATGACGTTTTACCGTTTGGATCTGATGCTGTGGCCAATAAAGCTGTTAACATTGACATTACGACTACTTACCAACCCCACAAGATATAAATCAAAGCCTCAGCAAGAGATTTGATTGAAGGGATTGTTACTAATCCACTAACAGACAGCCCGGCAACAGTTATTTTACAATTACTTTAAGGATTACTTAATTAAGAAAAAGGGAACAGAGCAACCTGTTCGACATCAAATGGAGGCCACATGAAAACGAGTAAGCTTTGGTACCGATTCATTGCAAAACTTCTTATCTATCTTATGATCATTCAGAGCTTTCCCTATTGGCAGCTCAGTGAACTTTATTCCTGGGAATACAAACCCGAACGTGCCAAACGCATTATCGAGTTCATTGGCTCGGCGCTCAGCCCGTCTGAAGCATCAGCCGCCCCCCCCCAAGTTATCTGTGTTCCACAACTGCCCACAGATCTTCTGGTCCCCCATGATACCTGGCCTGATGAATCCGTCATATTAAAAGGTATTGCCCGGGATGCAGACGACAATTTATCCGGGGGCACCTATTACTGGGATTTTGGTGACGGCACACAATCCGCCGTCCAGACCATTTCCAATGCAGACAATCTGGCGACCACCCATACCTATGCGGATGACGCAGGAACCCTTATTGTTGCCCGCTTGCATGTAACCGATGCTGCCGGAGAGACCGCTTCGGATGACTACAGGGTGCAGGTCAAGGCCAAAACCTTAGATGTGGAGGTAAACAAGGCCATCGACGACGGGTTGTGGTGGCTTTACACCAACAAGGAGAAATACAACAGCTACTATCGCTGGAACAACGTACGTTACGGAAACCACTACAACAACTCCACCGCTTCAGCTGTCCAGGCGTTTGAAATCAATGGCCATTTAGAAACCGGAGATCCCGATGAAGATCCCTATGTGGACGCTGTAATAGGCGGCATAGATTATTTGTTTTCCCAAATGTCCTCCGTAAATATCGGGGTCCAAACCTATGGAGACCCTGACGCCAACAATAACGGTATCGGCATCACAGTGAGCGGAAGCCGGCAGATCTACGAACTTGGGGCCGTGATGGATGCATTGGTGGCCTCCGGCACGCCGGATGCTGTCGCCCCTGTGGGCGGCGCCAATATTGTGGGTCGACGTTACCAGGACATTGTCCAGGACATGTGCGACATGTATGCATGGGGGCAGTCCGACCACGCCACTGTTGGAGGGGGATGGCGATACAACTGGGGGGACTCGCCGGACAACTCAGCCTCTCAATGGGCCGCCATCGGCATGATCGCAGCCGAGCAGCACTTTGGCTGCACTGTTCCCCAATGGGTCAAGGACCGAAACAATGTCTGGCTGGACTACAGTGATAACAGCAGCGGGTTCGGCTACACCGGCACCGGTAGTACCACCTTTTCCACAATTGCCTCCGGTATGGTGCAATTAGCCTTTGACGGCTTTGATGATACCGATTCTCGCTGGCAAACTGCCGAGAACTATGTAGACAACAACTGGGGTTCATTTATCTCTGTTTCACGTAACAACAGGTATTACTCATATTACTCCTTCACAAAAGCCATGCGCCTGGCTGAACCCCAGGAGGTAACCCATCTGCCCAGCGGCCTGGATTGGTACGGTGACGAGACGCAGGGGCTGGCCCGCATCCTGGTGGACCGTCAGAATACAAACGGCGACTGGGCATATGACGGTTGGCCTTATGTGGGAGAGCGCACGGCAGCGGCCTGGAACATCATCATCCTAACCCGGACCCTGTTTGAGAAGCCGCCGGTGGCCATGATTGATGCCGAGCCTAACCCCGGGGCCGTGGGCCAGCATATCCTTTTGGACGCTTCCGGATCCTACCACGTGGACCCGGCCAAGAGCATCGTCTCATATTTGTGGGACTTTGATGCATCCGACGGCGTGGATTTTGAAAACCCCGACGCCACCGGTATCACCGCCGAAGCGGCTTACGGCGCACTGGGATCATATACCGTCAACCTGAAGGTGGTGGATGACAGCACACCGGAACGGTTTGACACAACGACCCTCTCCCTGGCGATCACCATCCCGCCCCATCCCCCCACTGCAGTGATTGAGGGACCGTATATTGCCGTTGTCGGTGAAGATTTGCAACTGGATGGATCGGGATCATATGATGTAGATGAGCCCGAAGGTGATGCCATAAGCGCCTGGGATTGGGAAACCGATTTTGTCGCACCCTATGATTTTGATGAAGCCAACGGCGAAGTCGTTACGATCGGCGGCTTCAGCCAGGCGGGGAATTATGACATCGCCCTGCGGGTTACGGACAACACGGCCACTGTCTTTCCCCAGACCGGATCACCCGACCTGACCCATATGGACTATGGCCAGGTCACCGTTTTTAATCCCGGCGTTACAGACCTTGCCGCCCGGCCCAAGGCAACCAAATGTCAGTTGACCTGGACCGATGTCGGGGCCGCACCCTATGAAGTGCTGCGCTCGTCGGCCGGCCCCAACCACGGTTTCGAGCTGATCGGCAGCACGGACTCCACCTATTCCACCTTTCTCGACTATAATGTGGAACTATTCACGGATTACTGGTACCGGATCCGATGCGTGCACAATGGTGAAACCACACTTTCGGGCCCCGTACATGTAAATTCCCAGGGTCGCATCCGCAACCTGCCGCCGACCATCACCAGTTCTCCCGTGGTCGATGCCCAGGAAGGGCAGGTGTTCAATTATGCTGTCCAAGCCGATGATCCGGAGGGCACCGCCCTGACATTTTATCTGGACCAGGCTCCCAACGGCATGACCATCGACGCTGACGGCGGTCTGATTACCTGGACCCCGGCTTTTGCCGATGTAGGGCTGACGGATGTTACCGTTCGGGTCGAAGACGCCGGCAGAGCTTCGGCCAGCCAGTTCTTTCAGATCACGGTGCAGCCGCGGCCCAATACCGCCCCGATACCTGAACACGGCGGCCCATACCAAGGACTGATCAATACGGCCGTCTCCTTTGATGCAAGCGGCACATCCGACCCGGAGGGTGACTCCATTACCTCTTTTCACTGGAATTTTGGTGATGGTACAGAAGGCTACGGCCAGACGATCGCCCACACCTATACAGCCACGGGCACCTACACGGTCACTCTGTATGTCACCGACGACCGTGGGGCCACGGCCTCTGCCGAGACCGTTTGCCAGATCGAATCGCCCAACCGGCCGCCTGTTGCGGTTATCACAGGCCCGGACACCGGAGAGGCTGACGTGCCCATGGCCTTTACCGCCCTTGACTCATCAGATCCGGACAGCGACCCCCTGACCTACACCTGGAATTTTGGGGACAGCACACCGGCAGAAACCGGTAATACGGTTCTGCATACATATGAAACGGCCGGAACCTATACCGTTAGTTTGAGTGCGGCCGATGGCAGAGGAGGCCTGGATACAGCAGAACTGGAAGTCGTGATCAGCGAACCCAATCAGGCCCCGGAAGCAGCTTTTACGGTCAGCGGTGATTTAACCCGTCTTGCAACCGTCACATTCGACGGCTCCGCGTCTTCAGATCCCGAAGGGGAGCCCATTGCGTCTTATAATTGGGATTTCGGGGACGGAACAACTACCACAGGTGCCATCGTCACCCATGGTTACGATGCGGCGGGCGACTACACCGCCACCCTCACGGTCACTGATGATAAGGGAGCTGCCGGAACCCACCAACAATTCATCACTATCCTGCCAATCATGGTTACCGTGCCTGACGTGACAGGTGCCGGTCAGACGGAAGCGGAAAGCGCCATCTCGACAGCCTCACTTACCGTTGGTGGTATCGACACGGTTCACCATGCGACAGTGCCTACAGGTCAGGTAATAGCTCAAGTACCCGTTTCCGGAACCGTCGTTGCCGAAAACAGCTCCGTTTCCCTGACCATCTCACTGGGTCCCGTGATGGTTTCGGTTCCCAATGTCGTGGGGGTGCCCCAGACAGATGCCGAAAACCTGATTGCGGCCGGTAATCTTAAGTTAGGCAGCGTAACCACTGCCACAAGTGACACGGTTCCCACCGGTTCGGTGATTAGTCAGAATCCGGCGGCGGGAATATCCGTTGCCGAAAACAGCCTTGTCAGTATCGTTATTTCTGCGGGACCGGCACCGGTAGCTGTGCCTGCCGTAACCGGTATGACCCAGGCAGCGGCTCAAATTGCCATAAGGGATACCGGCCTGACCGTCGGCAACGTGACCTCCGCATACGACAATACCTTTGCTGCCGGTCTCGTTGCCGGCCAGACACCGGCGTCGGGAACACTTTTGTCCCCGGGCAGCTCGGTAGATATCATTATTTCACTGGGGCCGGAGCCGGTAGCCGTGCCGAATGTCATCGGTATGACCCAAGCAGCGGCGCAAAGTGCGCTCTCTTCAGTGGCGCTTACGGTCGGCACCATTACATCCGTTTACAGTGAGACCATACCGGCCGGGGAAGTGATGGATCAGACGCCGATAGCTGGGTCCATGCAGCCGCCCGGCACAACCGTCGATATGACCGTGTCCCAGGGACCGGCCCCCATCGCCGTTCCCGACGTTATCGGCCTGACCCAGGCAGCGGCCCAAAGTGCGATTATTTCCTCAGATTTTACGGTCGGGTCCATTTCCACAGCATACAGTGACACCGTTCCGGAAGGCAGTGTCGTCAACCAGACACCTGCGGCCGGGTCGATGGCGCTTCCCGGATCTCCCGTTAATCTGACCCTGTCGGCCGGTGCCGGCGAGGCTGACAATGAGAATCCATCTTTACGTGTATCGTATAATGCCGATCCGCCTGCTTATGACCAGGGCGACTCCATCGTCATGACCATTGTTGCCTCAGATGACAGCGAGGTGGTCTACGTCGAAGTTACCGTCGATGGTTCTCCGGTGGCCTCCAGTGTTCCAACGACGACTCTCGATTCCGGAATGCTTGCTTTCGGCAGCCATGAAGTCAATGTCACGGCAACTGATCCTTCAGGTAACGCAGTGGCGGAAAAAAGTATCATCGTCATTCGAGACCCATCCGACACCGATACCCCGACCGTTGAGATCACCGGCCCCATTGATGGCGGCACCCTCACCGACGAAGTGAATGTCACAGGAACGGCATTCGATGACAATCTTTTCAAATACGAACTTGCCTTTGCGCCCATTGGAACAGACAACTACACGGTGTTTTACACCGGTACGGAGACGGTCTCCGACGACGTACTCGGCATTTTTGATCCGGCACTGGTGCTGAACGGTATGTATTCCCTTCGCCTGTCGGTATACGACGGCAACGGACGCATCGCTATGGATACAATAACCGTTCGTTGCAATGCAGAACAGGAAGTGGGCAACTTCTCCCTGACCTTTCCCGACATGACGGTTAACATCGGCAATATGCCGCTGACGGTCAACCGGGTGTATGACAGCCGCAGACGCGGCATCAACGGAGACTTCGGACACGGATGGTCCGTCGAACTGGTTAAAGGGCTCAAGGCCGAACCTAACGGCGACCTGGGGGCGGAATGGACCCAGACCACGTCCGGGGGATGGTTCCCCAGCTACTGCATTGCCCCCGCAACGGGCAGTGAGCATTACGTGCTGGTCACCTATCCCGGCGGACGCCAGGAGCAGTTTAATCTCCAGGCCCGGCTGACCACCGGCAGCACCTGCCAGGCGGTATACCCCATCAACAACTACTGGGGTGTTGTAGAAGTTTACTTCAGCGAAGGCAGCATGGGCTCGTCTCTTGAAGTGGTTGGAGAATCCTCGGGGCTTTCTCTCAGCGGCGGAGTGCTCCTTGATTCATCTCTTGTCGAGACATGGAACGTCTCCCGCTTCCGACTGACCACAGCCGAAG
The DNA here is from genome assembly GCF_963666145.1 of uncultured Desulfobacter sp. Lineage (NCBI taxonomy): Bacteria > Pseudomonadati > Thermodesulfobacteriota > Desulfobacteria > Desulfobacterales > Desulfobacteraceae > Desulfobacter > uncultured Desulfobacter sp. The sequence continues at coordinate 2,130,776 of NZ_OY762614.1, forward strand.
GATGGGTCTATGTCGTGGACGAGACCGACGGCCTAATCTCCATGCAGGAACCCAACGGCGATACCGTCACCATCGGCCAAAGTGGAATCATCCATTCCGCCGGCTACTCCATCACTTTCACCCGTGACGGACAGGGGCGCATCACCCAGATGGCGGATCCGGACGGCAATGTTCGCCTATACAGCTACGATGACAGGGGGGATCTGGTCGTCGCTACGGATCGGGAAGACTACGATACCCAAATGACCTACAATTCTTCCCACGGTCTCCTTAAATACGAGGATGCGCTAGGGCGGATTGCCCATCAGAACGAGTACGACGAGTCGGGTCGATTGGTGGCGATCATTGACAGTGAAGGCCGACGCAGCGAAATCACCCAGACGCCTGGCACAAACCAGGAGGTGGTCACCGATTTTGAAGGCAACCTGATCATTATCGAGCGGGACACACGCGGCAACGCCGTTTCTGAAACCGACCATCAGGGACGAACCACGCATTACGAATATGATGCGGATAACAATTTAACCCGCAAGGAGGATCCCCAGGGCAACGTCTGGGCGTGGACCTGGGATGACCATGGCAACAAGCTCTCCGAGACCCTTCCCGGAGGCGCAACAACCACCTGGGAATATAACAGCATGAATAAGGTCACCCGCATGGTTGATGCACTGGGCAACGAGACCCTGACCACCTACGATGCCCAGGGGAATGTGACTGGCGGGACCGATGCCGCAGGCTACTCTTACAACCAGGTGATCGGTGCCGCCGGCAAGGTGACCAGCTTCACCGACAAGGGCGGCTACACCTACGGCTACCAGTATGACGCCCAAGGCCGCAAAATCCGTGAAGATAAACCCGACGGTTCACACCTTGAATGGACCTACAACAGCGCCGGTGCTGTGCTCACCAAACGTCACTATGATGCCGACAGCAACCTGTTGGATGAACTGATCAGATCCTATGATCGCAAAGGCAATCTCCTCCAAAGTGAAAGCAATGGAGAAGTGACGAACTTTGAATACGACGGCAACGGCAACCTGATTCGGGAAACAGATCCCTCGGGCGAGGTGACCGAACATATTTATGACAGCAGCAACAACCTGGTCGGAACCGTTTACCCGGACGGCAACAGCAAGACCTTGACCACCAACAGTACCGGCAACCCGACCGGCTACACCAGCCCATCCGGAGTAACGTTGGGCCTTGAATACAACCAACAGCAGCAAGTGACCAAACTCACGTATGCCGATGGAGGCGTGACGGAATATACCTACGACGATGCAGGAAACCGAATCGCCGTCAATGACCGGGGAGCCGTCACGCAATATACCTACGACGGCAGAGGACAGATGACCAGCCAGACCGACGCGCTGGGCAACGTTACCACTTACAGCTACGACAACAACGGTAACAAAGTTTCGATGACCGATGCCAACGGCAACACCACCGGATATGAATACGATGTCCTGAACCGCATGACACGTGTGGTCTATGCCGACGGCTCCGAGCGGGGCTATGAATATGACGGACTGGGACGCAAAACCGCCGAGATCGACCAAAACGGCAACCGCATGGAATACACCTATGACAGTGCCGGAAACCTTACCTCCGCCACCAACGCCATGGGTGAAACCACGACCTTTACCTATGACCAAAGCGGCAATCGGTTGACCGAAACCGATCCGTTGGGCAATGTGACGGCAATGGCCTATGACCAGGATGGCAGGCTGCTTTCAAAAACCTTCCCGGGAGGTCTTATTGAGTCATACCGGTACGACGCGTCCGGCAATCAGATCGAATTCACTGACAGAGCCGGCGACATCACCAGCCGGACCTACGATGCAAGAAACCAACTGGTGCAAATTGTCTACCCCAACGGTAAAACCGTCACCTATGACTACACAGCCGACGGAAAAGTTACCACAAAGGAGGGTTCCGACGGATCACGGATCGATACGACCTTCGATCTAATGGGCAGGGTATCCAGAGTCGATTACAATGACGGCCGCTGGGTTTCCTACACTTACGACGCCAGAGGCAATCGTACCAGCGTGTCCACACCGGAGGGTTCCACCGGATATGACTATGACATACTGGGTCGGCTGCTGCATGTGACGGATCAAGAAGGCGGCATTACAAGCTACGAATACGATGCCGTCGGAAATCTAATTTCAGTGGCGCATGCCAACGGTGTAACAACGACCCATACATATGACGCCTTGAACCGATTGACCGACATGGAAACCCAGTCTTCGGACGGAACGTTGTTGTCCGGTCATCATTACACCTTGGCGGCAAACGGTATGCGCACCCGCATTGATGAAGTCGTCAACGGCATGGCAACCACGATGTATTATACCTATGACCTTGCCTACCGCCTAATAGAAGAGGTGCAAGAGGATCTCTTCGGAACCGTCATTTATGGGGCCGAATACACCTATGATTCGGCCGGCAACCGGTTGACCAAGACCATCGCCTCCGCAGCGGTCACGACGTACACCTACAATGCGCTCAACCAACTCGTCAGCGAGGAGAGTCCGGTAGAAACCGTCACATACACCTATAACGAACTGGGGCAACTCATTAACAAAACCGGTTCCGTGTCCGGCACCCTTGGGCAATATGCTTATAACGAAATCGGCAAACTCAATTGGGCAGAAAACGAAGCCGCAGTGGTCTCCACTTATGCCTATGACCTGAACGGCAACCTAAGCGAAAAGGGGGTTGACGGCGTCATCGAGCGCTATCTGGTTGAGCCCGATGCAAACCTGCCGGAAATTCTGGTGACCTACGATAACGCCGGTTCGGTGTCGGCCACCTATACGTTCGGTCATGACCTGTTGAAAATGCGTCGCTACGGTTCTGATGCCTATTATCATACCGATGGGCTGGGCTCCACGCGATTGCTTACCGATACCGGTGAAGCGGTCACGGATACCTATCGTTACGAAGCCTTTGGTACGGTTCTGGATGCTATCGGATCAACGGATAATGTCCATCTGTTTACCGGTGAACGCTTTGATGCCAATATTGGGTTTTACTATCTGCGGGCCCGCATGTACGACCCGTCGACCGGTCGCTTTCATTCGGTGGATCCCTTTGATGGCTTGATTCATGATCCGGTTACCCTGCACAAATACCTGTATGCTGCGAACAATCCGGTCAACTACACCGACCCGTCCGGCGAATTCTTCGGTGGCCTGGTGGGTATCAGTATCGGCATGAGCATGCAATCTCTCCTGGTGAGCTGGAATATGATGTATCTGAAGGTCATGATCACGGCTCTTAAAATTGCCGATTGTGTCCTTCAGCCTCTCTATACGAACAGATGGAAGCTGTTGGATGCGATGGCCGGTGGACTGATGACCAACGGGATCTTTGAAGAGTATGCTGCGGTGATGAAAGGTATTTCCGAAGGATACTTTCTAATGGCTCGTTCCATGGCCGAGGAAATATTTAAATTTGCGAATAAATTGATGGTTCCTGTGAAAATAAAATTCGGCAAGGCTGAAACCCTGCTGGAATTTGATATCGCCGAAATGATCAATTCCGGAGCCCCCGGAGCGGTCCCGACGATCAATAAATTGAAAGGATTTAAGAAAGTAGCACGAGAGATGGTAAAGTTTCTGGCTCACAAGAGTAATAACTGGTGCGAGATGAAATATGACATTATAAAAAGCATTTTATCTGCATTACCATTGTAAGTTTGTATCCACCGCAATTGGATACGTATTAGTCAATAAAGCGGTTCAGGGTGTTCCGTCTCCCTGAGCCGTTTTTTCCAACATGGGAACATTGAATGCCGGAAAATGAATTCACCATAGAAATTAAAAGTCGGAAAGGTTTGGCTGTTGTTTCCGGTATCGTTATCCTGGTATTCTGCATCCATCATTTCATATATTACTACAACCCCAATTTGGATGCCTCCATTAAATCCCTAAGGTCAGACGATCCGGCCACCATTTCACAGGCACTGCTGAACGCCGACAATTTAGGCATGGAAAAGGGACATAAACTGATTCCCTATATTCTTGTTCTTCTAGGCGATGAAAGGCCGGTACCGGAACCGATTCTCCAAAGAATGATTCAAAATATCCAAGCCGTTCCGGGTGCAATCACCGGCGCGGGTGCCAATCTGCCCCCTATTTACACCATCGGCTTTTCCGCCGCTATGACGCTGCAGTCACTGGTAATCAATGATCTGAAACGATTGCGATGGATTGGCGGGAGGGCGAAGAAACGTATCATTAACTATGTAACGACGACAGTCGATCCGGATGATGAATATGCCCTTGCCAATGCCTTGGCTGCCGTCCGAATGATGCGTGACAAAAAATTGCTTCAATTCTGGTTCGATTCTCTTGCAATTGATTCGGAAACCATACGAAGCCACGCCCTTGCCGGCATAAATTACTATATCCTCGATCGCACTAACGGTTTTTTTACATGGCACCCGGAAAAAGAAATATCTGCGGAGATGATCGAGAACCTCACACGCTGTCTCGACGATCCGTCCGCTTTTATTCAGCGCAAAGCCAGAGACATAATAGAACAATTGGAAAGAGCCGAGAATAATGAGTAAAATGGTGTCCATCAGATCATCGAATCAATTACTGCAAACTTTACATTCATAAGGCCGCGTGGCAGGTTAGTTTTCATCGCATCCTCCCCCCCTTTTTTTCTTATTATGCTGGTACTTTTATGGGTTGTTCAGTTATAATATTTATGTGACACTTTTTACAAAAAGGCATACTTAAATATCTCTCCCTTTTTGTTTAAGGGGCAGGCACACAGTACTTTTTTAATGCCGTGTGCCCAATTAGTTAATTTTTTGATTATTTTGGAGCAACAACATATGGGTAATAAACGTGGACTGCTTTTCATCGGACTGTGCGGTCATCTGTCAACAGTTGCCATGGCTGGGGCCATGGCCATTGCAAATAAAATCTGCCCGCCCACGGGAATGATCTCAACCACAGAGAAGTGCAGCCATATTTCCTTTACAGATTTTGATGATATTGTTTTTGGTGGGTGGGATATCCGATCAAACAAGGATGCCTTTGGTGCCATCAAAGATACCGGCATAGAAGATATTGAGCAGCTGTATCAGTTAACGAAGAACGTAAAATCCATCCAGGAGAATTCGTTTCCCGGTATCATCCTCAATGCGGGGGAGGCCATTTCAGATATTTCAGAACAGCGACATATTTTTGAAACCGCCAACCTGTCCGAAGCCGTTAAAAAGATACAGAACGATATTGCCCGGTTCAGAAAGAAAAATGATCTGACTCAGCTTGTGGTCATCAATTTAACCTCTACAGAGCCGCCGGTCAAAGATCCATCCCTGTCTGACACGGTTGAAAACATTTCCAACATGATCCGGGAAAATAAAATTGAATGCGTCCGACCCAGTTTCCTTTATGCCTATGCCGCCATCACATCCGGCTGCGGGTATGTCAATTTTACCCCGTCCCAGGGCGGATTTTCCCACGGCCTGGTGGAATTGGCCCAAAAGCACAGGGTCCCGGTGATGGGAAATGATGGGAAAACCGGAGAGACACTGGTAAAATCAGCGCTTGCCCCCATGTTTGCCACGCGGAATCTGGAGGTGCTCAGCTGGGAAGGGTATAATATTCTCGGCAACACCGACGGCAAAGTCCTGCAGAACCAGGAGAACGGGGCCTCAAAAATCAAAAGCAAGGATCGACTCCTGCCCCATATCCTCGGATATACCCCCCATTCAAAGGTATCCATTGATTACGTTCCCTCTCTGGGCGACCGAAAAACGGCATGGGATTTCATTCATTTCCAGGGCTTTTTGAACACAAAAATGAGCATGCAGTTTATCTGGCAGGGATGCGATTCGGTACTGGCCGCCCCATTGGTTCTTGATCTGGCCAGATTTGCCTTCCTGGCCCTTGACCGAGGGGAGTCCGGTGTGATGACACACATGGCTTCATTTTTTAAATCCCCCTGGGGCATTGATGAACATGCCCTATCAAAACAGTTCTCACTGCTGGAGGAATATTGCAGTTCGATTAAATCTTGAATTCCTTGATTTTATTTCTCAGGGTTGTCCGGTTCATTCCGAGCAACTCTGAGGCTTTCAGCTGATTCTGATTACATTCGGCCAATGCATTACTGATCAATGCACGTTCAACTTCAGACACGATCCGGGCAAACTGCTTTGTTTCTCCAGGGAACATCCGGTCTCTGTTTTCATACCACACGGTCACCTGGCCATCAATGGATACAGCATCCGCCTTTTCCACGGTCCTGCCGTCGGCAGACTTGGGAAGTTCAATATGATGCAGGCCAATGGTTTCCGACCGGCATAAAATGGCACCTCGCTTAATCACACTTTCCAACTCCCTGGCATTTCCTGGCCAGTCATATTTCATCAGGCAATCCAGCGCATTTTTTTCAATCCCTTTAACGGCCAAACCCATTTCCAGATTTGCCTTTTTAATGAAATGAGAGATTAAATCCGGAATATCGGATCGACGCTCGCGTAACGGGGGAATTTTCAGTGTGATCAGTTGCAATCTGTAATACAGATCACTTCTGAAACGCCCTGATTCCATCTCTTCGGGCAGCCGCCTATCTGTGGCGGTGATTATCCGGACGGAATCAATCGGGATATCTTTGTCGCCGCCTGCCCGCTGGATGGTTTTGTTCTGAAGCGCCTGCAACAATTTAATCTGCATCAAGGCATTTAACCGGCTGATATCGTCCAGAAAAAGGGTCCCGTTCCGGGCGGTTTCAAATTTTCCTTTCTTCCTTCGGTCGGCACCCGGCCAGGCGTCTTTCTCATGGCCGAATAATTCCGATTCGATAAGATGCTCAGGGATAGCACCACAGTTGACAGACACAAAAGGGGCGGCTTTGCGATTACTGCGGTTATGAACGGCACGGGCAAGCAGTTCTTTGCCAACCCCGCTCTCGCCTTCAATGAGCACCGGAACATCGTTGGTGGTCAACAAACCAATCATCTTGTAAATATCAGAGAGGGCATTAGACGAGCCGATAAGCATATCCGCCGTCCGATCCGATTCACTGATGCCGTCATCGGACACCGGAACGGATTCAGTCTCTGCCACGTGCAGTATGCGCTGAATAATCGCTTCTATCTGCGACAAGTCCACAGGTTTAGACAGGTATTCGAATGCCCCGTATTTTACGGCATCAATAGCCGTATCCATGGTTCCATAGGCAGTCATCATCACAACCTGGGGCCTGTTTTCCATGGACTCTATTTTTTCCAGCAAAGATAAACCGCTTTCGCCCGGCAGGCGGTTATCCAGAAAAACGATTTCCGGCGTCTGGTCCCGGATCACCTTAAGTGCATCCGCAACATTGGAGGCTACCAGAGGCATATGGCCCATCTGCTTTATACATTCAGAGAATGCAAAACAAATGGATTCTTCGTCATCGACGACTAATATATAAGCCATGGGTTTATTCCTTTTATTTACGACGGTTGGGAATCAGGAAGAGATAAGACTGCACGGGCACCTTTCGTCCCGTTTCCCAGCATCAAAGTTCCGTTATGGGCCACAGCGATTTCCCGGCTGACATAAAGCCCGATACCGACCCCCTCTTTTTTGGTTGTAAAAAACGGTGCAAACAAATTCTCCACATCAGCCGCATCAATGCCGGTTCCTGTATCTTCGATCCGGTATTCAATCATGCTGATGTCCTTGTCGTGCGTTAACGAAACGAATATATGCCCGCCGCCCGGCATGCTGTCGGCACTGTTCATCAACAGATTCCACAAAACCTGCTTGATCTTGTCTTTATCCATTTTGCAGACAGGCAGATCAGACGCAATATCCAATGAAAAATCAATATTCAGGTGGTCGAGTTTCGGTTTGATTACAGCGAGCACGTCTTTAAGCGGAAGTTCCACAGGTGTTGGGGATAAAGAAACCGCAACCGGGCTGGACAGGGTTCTTAAATCCGTCACCAGGGTATCCACCCGGTTGATCTCTTTCAGAAGCGTTTCTGCGATATTCACCCCTTCGGCATCGTCGGATAATCGTTTTGCCAGAATCTGAATCAACATTTTTATACTGGCCAGTGGATTTTTTATTTCATGGGCCATGGCCGCTGTAATTTTAGTGACGGATCGCTCATGGGTGGTCTTAACCAATTTTGTTTCATAGGCCAGCAGTTTGTCCGACATCCGGTTAACGGCATCCGCCAGAATACGAAATTCACGTATACCTGATGCCCCGGCCCTGGCATCAAAACGTCCTGAAGCAATTTTCTCGGTGACATCCAAAATATTTTTAAAGCGGCGGCTGGTTCTTGCCGCCAGCAGTAGTGCAGCGCATATGGCTGCAGCAAGGGCAGCCATAGCTGCCAGTGCCGTTCTTGTCAACGTCGTTCTTTTGGCTGCTTCCAAATCATCCAGGCGCGTCATAATGACAATATAAGATGGACCCGGCTTCTGCTTGCCCGGAATCCGTCTTGATATGATATAGCAGCAGGTCGTCTCTTTTACGACGGCCAAGGCGACCTGATCCTTGTTCTGCAGCCCATGACGTTCTAAAATCTTGTTGCGTTTAATCACGTCCTGGAATCTGTTGCCCGTATCTTTATTGAAGGAAGCCGAGACGATTTTACCGTTTTGATTTAATACGGCAATTTCACCTTCAATGACCTTGCCCAGCATTTTCAGATACGAATCATTGAGCACAAACCTGTATTCATAGGCAATGTTGGAAATTCGAAGCGCCTCTTTTTCCAAGCGCTTATCCAAAAAACTTGACGTCTGATAGCTGTTCAGCAGAATGAAAAACAGGGAAAACAGACAGATAAACACCAATGCAGGCAGCAGAAGGCAGGTCTTCAGACTTAAAATGATGCGTCTTGAATGACTATCCATGTGCCCAGGCAACGGACTTTTCCAGATCAGGTTTTGGCTTGAATTTGGAACACTGATTTAAAAAATAGCAGGGATTGTTGTAAAAAAGCGTTTCCACATCCTGATCCCGATGCCCCCTTTTCTTCATTTCAAATACGGCATCATGCAGTGTTTTAGGATCTGACGGCCCCCAGTCACCCGATGCGTCAGCCATCAGCCGTTCAAGACCAAAAATTTCAACTGAATCAACCACCCTGGACGGAGAATTCTTCGTCATGGGATAAATGGTCATTGAGCCCCAGAACCCTGAGTCCAGAATCATTTTGATGGTGTGCTCTTCACAATGGTCAAAGGCCACCTTCCCGGGGTCGACCCCTTTGTGCCCGTTGAGGTAATCCACCATCATTTTTGTCCCTTTGTATTTATCGTCAAGGTGGGGCGTATGGATCCACATGAGAAGATCTCTTTGCACAGCCAACTCCACCTGCTCTTCAAAGACCGTCATCTCATTCCGGGTATTCTTGTTGAGGCCGATCTCACCGACCCCGAGTACCGTGGGTCTGTCCAGAAACTCCGGAACAAATGAAATCACCTCCCGGGCAAGGCCGATGTTTTCCGCCTCTTTAGGATTCATGCAGATATAACAATAGTGGTCAATGTTATATTGGGCCGCCCGGGTGGGCTCAAATTCTGAAATATGGGTAAAATAATCATGGAAGGCCCTGGCGGACGTCCTGTCATACCCGGCCCAGAATGCCGGCTCACAGCAGGCAACCGTGTGCATTCTTGCCATGCGTTCATAATCCTGGGTTGTCCTTGCAATCATATGAATATGCGGTTCTATTATTTTCATATACTGTCCTTTACGGCCTTTTAGGTTTACTGTTTTGATCTGGGGCGGGCCCGGTCGTCGTCAATGGACATGGGCGGGGTGCCGAATATAATAAATACGAGCGGGTCCGGGGAGGTTGATTCAAGAGAATGGGGCATTTGTGCCGGTATGTAGACGACGGCCCCCGGCCGGATCTCCCAGGTCTCGCCGTCAAGGCAGATGGTTCCCGTCCCGGATAAAACATAATATGTTTCCTCATAGGCCCGGTGAACGTGTTCTTTTCCCTTTGTAACACTGACGATATGGACATTGGCGCTGCCTTCCCCGCCGGTAATCACTCGTTTGACATCACCATAAGGGCACGGAACGGCGTTGGTGTCTTCGGTATAACGGACAATGGCTTTTTTTTTCATTTTAATCACTAAGCATATTCAAAAATGTTTCGGTTCTGTTTTTTTTCTGTTCGGTCAGCATCCGGCAAAGGCTGAACAGCCTCTCTATTTTTGGATCATCCATGGCCGCTTCCCCGCCGGCAGCCCGCTCTATTCTGTCAAGGATTGCGGCGGTTTCAAGCAGGTAGGACCGTGCCTCCAGATAGTACATTCCCAAAAGCTCGTCGGCGGTCTTCTTCGGGGTTAACCCTTTATATTCATTCTCTTTCATAATCTCTCCATGACATAACTCTAATTTTCACACCGGGTTCGGTCAATCACAGCCGGATCACTCACCGGGTAAATCTTAACGACAACCGGTGTACCCACAGGCGGCACCACCAAATGATTCACCTGGTAAAGCGTATCGTCGGTTCCCGTATCACTTCGGTGGTCTATGATCGCAACCGGATCATGGTAAACAGCAATAATTGATCCTTCAACCTGTGCCTGGTATTCCCCGTTCAGGAATTTCGAACCTGTAAATACCCAGTCCGTCGTCTCCATGACATGCTGCAACTTGTTGTAAAACAATACGGTTTCCAGGGGATATTCATGGGTTTTACCTTCTGCCTGCCATGAGATAATAATCCTGACCGGAGCCCCGCATGGTTTCTGGGAAGCCCCCTGAAAATCAATGGGACGATCCCCCGGCTTCAGACCCAGCAACAGTAACGCGACCTGTATATGGTAGGGTTCGGCGTCCAGGACCAAAACGCTTTCATGCAGCTTGCCGTATGCCGTGCATGCAATATATTCAATCATGCCCGAGGCCATATTTACTTTGCCGTTGATACTGATGGACGGACCCGTCCTGTCCACGACGATCGACCCTACCTGAAAACGATTTTCATCTAACTTTACAATTTCAGGCATGGAAATGTTGGGCGGCGGGGCGGGATTGGCCATCGACTTGGGACTGGGGACAAGGTTGCCTTCAACTCTTTTTTCCGAAGCGACAGGATTCATTTCAGCCGCCCAGATCCCGGAGGACAAAACAAACAATATAATTGTTGATATGGAAAATAATTTCAAAATTACACACGTATCTTTCATGGTTATTTTAACAACATCAAAAATTAACTTGATACATCTTTTAAAGTCAATCACTATATTTAATCGTATTCCGGGCATTTTTAAAAAACAGCCGAAAGACTAAGTTCAAATGTCAAAGGCTCTCCGGGAAACGCTTCTGAAACATGGCGGCTGGACTCAACATATTCCTCATCAAAAATATTTTTAACCGAAAATTTAATTGACCTAATATTCAGCCCGAATATTTTCTTTTTCAACGGCACTTTTACTAAAAAGTCACACACCTGGTAACTGCCAAAAACATATCCGTCTCCAATGTACTGACCTCTGAAAGAAGCATCTGTCTGAGCCACATAACGATACCCTAGGCCAAACGTCGTTCCCCATAATATATTATCCGGAAGGGTATAGGTCTGCCATAAAGATATGCTGTGGGGCGGAAATGAGTCCAATTGCCGCTCAGCATCCTTATTTTCATAGTCTGTATAGGTGTATGACAATTGACAAAACCATGCCTTGGTCAGATGGCCTGCCATATTAATTTCAATACCCTGGGAGACCACCTCGCCTTCAAGTTCATACAGTCTTGCCTGGGGCGGATCCAATAACGAAGGGGTATTTTCCTGGGTGATATGAAAATAGGCCAGGCCCGCCCAGAAATCTTTCCCCACATTTTTTTTGACCCCCGTCTCTATCATGGTGGACTTCCATGGTTCGGTAATTTCTTTGCCGTCCGCGTCATTGTACCCATAGTTCGGGGCCTCAGCGTATGTATAATTGCCGTAAACGGATAATGAGGGTGTGATCAGATAGGTAAGCCCAAGCCGTGGACTAATAGCGGTTGCGCTATTGCCCTGATCACTGGCATGACGGTCCGTACGAACCCCGGCAAGCACCCGCCAGTTTCCGATGGAAACCTGATCCTGTAAAAACAGTCCGGCAGTTTCTACCGTTGTTTTAGAGTTGCCTGAAGATTGAAGGTTATCCGGCACATAGATATCCGGAGAATTTAAATTGGTCTCCGCGGTGTAATCGCCATAAAGGTCGTCTCTTTCAGTATGTTCTTCCAGCCAGTTTGTGCCGACAACCCAGTTGTGCATTGTGGCTCCCAATTCAAACTGACCGTCAAAATAGAAAAGCGCTTCCGTATTTTGCTGCTTTGTGTCCGACCAGCTGTAGGAAAGACGGGAAGTCCCTGTTGACAGAACCGACTCGTAGAATTGTTCATAGGTGAGCCCCGAGCCCCGGACGGGTGAGTGGACCGCAGACCAGTAGGTACGATCCAGATCACTCATGGCATAGCTGACCCCTGCGTTCAAGTTCACATATTGGGATATGCGATACTTTGCCCGAATCTGGTATATCGTTGCCAGATATTCATCCCTGGCATCATCATTACCGAAATAGGCATCGCTGTCCGTAACGAACTGATTATGATAATAGGGGATGCCCTGGTATGAGGCCGTATCCTGCCATTGGATAACGCCGACCATGGAAATGCTGAACCGGTCCGTCACATTCCAGTCCCAGGAGGGTGCAAGCACCACCTTTCTGCCCCGATCAATATCATCGGGTAGATAAAAGGGCTGCTCACTTTCAACGGCGGCACTGATGCGAAAGTTTGAATCAAGACTGCTGAGGGGCCGGTTGACATCCAGTAACGCCCGATAACTTTGACCCGAATTCCATGATCCCTGGATTGAGGTCTCTCCAAAGGCGGAACTATCCGGGGATTTGGTCAAAATATTCACTGATCCGCCGCTGCCGTAGGCGCCCAGGGATGAATTCTGTCCGCCGGAAATAGAATTCAAAGGACCTTTGACAAAATCAACCCGTTCAATCATGGATGCATCCAGATAGATCGGGATATAAGTCGGCAGTTGAAATCCGTTTAAAGAGACCCCATTTCCACTGAATCCTCGCATAGAAATTTCACCGGCTGTTCTGGACATAGGGGTACGGCCGCCGGTCTGCGTGCCTGAGACATAGTCAAGAATTTCATAAAACGATGACGGTTCACGAGCCCGAATCATCTCTTCAGGGACAACGTCGATGGACAAAGGCGTCTCCAGCAATGGCAAATCGGTTAATGTCCCGCTGCTGCTGTACCCCGGAGTGGTTGAATCGATCTTGCTTTCCTTCACTGTAACCTCCGGCAGGACGACATCGATATTGGCCTCTTCAGCGTAAACAGAAAAAGCCGCCAACAAAGAAAAACAAAGCAGTATCAGTCCACAGCAGTTTACCTTTTTCATTTAATTTCCCCTTCTATAAAATTAAAATTATTTTTCAAAATATATTTCTGCCTTGCTGAAGAAGCTTTAAAGGCGGGGTCCTGCCCACCTGGAAGGCGGGGATTGCTGCCGTCAGTGCTGAAAAAATCAACGCGGCAATGATGCCGATGCCCAGTTGTAACCAGGGCAGAACCAGTTCAGATTTCATCCCGCCGAAAAAACTGAAATGCTGTGCCGCCGTGGTACCGAACCAGCCGGCAAGGATACCAAATCCCAGGCTCAGCAGGACTGCGGTGACACCGATCAATACCCCTTCGGCAATAATCATTCGCACAAGGGTCCATCTGCTGAACCCGACGGCCCTTAAAATACCCAATTCCCACCGCCGGGTTTGAACTGAGGAAATAATGACATTGAACAGTCCAATGCAGCCAATCAGCATGGCAATGGCGGGCAGCATCCCCGCCGCCCAGAGCCAACGCTTTGCCATGGTTCTGATTTGATGGCGAATTTGCTTGAGGGTAACCGTCTGGATATAGGGCAGTTCCTTTTGATCAGAATTTTCGAGGACAAATTGCGCCTTGTTTCTGGGTTTACCTTTGGCGACCGATTGTCCGGTGATATCGGCATAAAAGGATTGAAGTTTGTCATCAACAGATGCGGGATCAACTTGGCCTGAAGTATAATTGAACCAGACATGCTGGGGGCGATCTATGGAAAAATTTTGGGCCACACTCTGATAGTCGGCAAATATCAATGCGGCTGCCCGGTGAACCCGAACCCGCAGTCCGGTGGATTTTGTCTGCCAGTGCCAGCCTTTCATTTTCACCGATGCCGCTATTTTATAGGCGGCCTTATGTTCAGGATTTTCAGGCGGGATCAATGTAAAGGTATCCCCAATGTCCATGCCACTGACACGCAGAAAATGCTCAGGGACGATACAGGCATTGCCTTGTTTGAGCATGGCCAACGCATCCTGTCTTGATCCGCGGACAAAACTGAAGTTAAATGTCGGATGATCAGACCCAATGGCTTTATCCGGATCCAGACCCACAATGACCACATTGTCCTGGCGTATAGCGGATGCCTGACGCGCACTATTGGTATAGTCCTTTGCCAGGCGGGGCTGTTCAACAAGAATAGGCAGACAATGGTTTGGATCTATCCCGGGGATCTTTGGAACCTGCAAGGCATCTGTGTCGGCCAGGCCATCGGGACCGAAGGTAACCAAGGCATCCGGTGCCCATCGCCCGGGGACAAAATTTTCAAGCAGCGTATAGCCCCATACCTGAATACTGATGAACAGGCTCAGCCCGACACCCATGGCAAGAATTGACGCCACGGTCCGCCATAGTTGAGAGGAGAGCTGTTTGGACAACAATTCCGGGTTAATCCTGAAAATTCGGGCAATGACACCTCCGGCCAGTACATACACGAATGAGGCAGCAGGCGGTGCAAGCAATATAAAGCCGATTCCGAGACAAAAAACGCAAGAGATTAAACGCAGAAAGACAATCCGGCCGGCTTGAGCCGGAGACATAAATATGAACAGTGCTGCCAGGCAGATGAAGGCTATTGAAACCACAAATAATCGTTTAATCAAAACAGTGTAATCCGAAACCTCTGCCTGGGGCGGCGTCATAGCATCCAGGGGCCTTACACGGGTAGAACGCCAGGCCGGAAAAACAGCGGCCAGCAGAGCGCCCCCAAACGTAGAAATGGCGGCAAGAATGACACTCAGCATCCCGATTTCAACGTTGTGACGAAGGGAGAGTATTGAAAAGGAACTTGCGGCCTTGGTGATGATTATGGCGCATCCAAGACCGCCGACAAAACCCAGCCCACTTACCAAGATGGCCTGGATAAAAATAATCATGGCCACATTGCCCCGAGTCAGGGCAACGGCGCGCAGCATGGCAAATTCACGAATCTGTTCACTGACCCCCATGTTCAAGGTATTAAATACCATTAAAAAGCCAAAAAACATGGTGATGATGGTTGCCGCATAGGATTGCAGTTTCATATTTTTAGCGGATGCGGCCTCATCAAGCTGCTCTTCAAGATCGTGATCCCGTTGAAACTGAGCGGGCTGTGCATAGCTGTTGAGTATCGGCGTCCAGCGAAAACGAAATTTGTGAACATCAGCGCTCTTGCTCAGACACAGGCCGATAAAGGTAATGGTAAATTTGTCTTTAGTGATCTTTTCAGCATCATCAGAGGAAACATAAATGCCGCCGACCGAAGGGGTCGGCAAAATAATAGTGCCGCTCAAACGGCCTGTGACAGGCATGGGCGGATTATCAATCACGCCGATTATTTCGAGCACTTTGGTTTTGCCGGGACGGCCGATTTTAAGCGTACTGCCGATTTCCAATTTATACCTGTCGGCAATTTGCGCACTGACAACGGCATTGTACCGTCCGTTGACCGCGGTAGATCCGCCGGAATTGATCCACTCGCCTTTAAGAATCGGAAACGGCGGCAACGGCGCATCACCGGCAATCATCACCCCCTGGTGTACCCGGGCCACCTCAGGCATATCTTCGGGATCAGAGGCCGATCCCGGTGGCGGTGCCATTCTGACAACCTCATCGGTCTGTATGGTGATACGTTTTGCCCACATGGCCTCGGCGGCAATGACCTCGGGATCTGCCCTGAGATCGGTCAGGGTCTGGGGCATTACATGACGGTCAACAGAGCGGCTGATGGCGTCCACCGAAAGGGTGTACCGCCCCAATGCCCGTTCGGCAAACACATCATGACTTTTAAGGACGGCTTCGTAACCGCTGACGATCCACAGCACAATACAGGTCGATGCCATGGCCGCAAATACGGTGAGAAAAAATCGAAGCCGGCGCTGTAGAATAAAATTGGACCCAAGAAAAAAAACAGTTTTCATTTGGCGGCACCCGTCGTCTGCGTATTGCCCAGGACAGCCGCCTGGTATCGATTGCTCAGCGTCTGCACGTCGCTGAACCCAGAGGATTCAAAGGAATCAATAATCCGGCCGTCCTTTAAAATTACGATGCGATCCGAATAACTGGCCACAACAGGCTCATGGGTCACCATCACAATGGTGCATCCCTGTTCGTCGCAGAGCCTGCGCAAAATAGTGCAGATCTGCTCACCGGCGATAGAATCAAGATTCCCTGTGGGCTCATCAACCAGCATAATGGCCGGATCAGCGATCAGGGCCCGGGCGATGGCAACCCGTTGCTGCTCTCCCCCCGAAAGCGCATCGGGTTTGTGAGTTTTACGGTCGGTCATGCCGAGTAATTCGAGCAGGTCATCAACTTTACAGCTGATGTTGGGTTCACTGAATGCGGGCAGACGCACATTATCCTCCGCGCTCAATATCGGAATAAGATTGAACGCCTGGAAGACCAGGCCGATGTTTTTTTTCCGAAACCGGGTTAACTGATTATCATTCAACAGGCTTAAATTCTGGGAATTGATCAGGATGCGTCCTTGATCAACATCGGTTAATCCGGCCATGGCATGGAGCAAGGTGCTTTTCCCCGAGCCGGATGCCCCCATGATCGCCACAAACTCACCTTTTTGTATGTCAAGAGATACGCCATTGAGCGCATTTATTTTTTTACTGCCCTGGCAAAAGCATTTGACAACATCCACAACTTCCAAAAGCAACGACATAAGTTCTCCTATAAAAAAGCCAACAACTATAATGACAATGGTTTGCCTAAAGCACCTCTTCAGCGTTCAGCAACGCAAACGTCTCTTTTGCAGATATGATCAATGCCGGGACCACCGCCCCGACCAACCCGGCCAGAACAGCGATAAGGCATCCGGGTACAACCAGTTTCCATGGAATGATGTAGGGGGAGGCTACGCCCCAGCTGCCGGCGGAGATAATAATCCCCGACCAGGCCACGACAATACCAAAAATTAATCCCAGCAAAGCTGCGACGCTGACCATGACAATGCTTTCAATAAAAATAAGACGAAACAGCCCGCTGCGGGAAATACCAATGGACCGAAAAATTCCCAACTCTCTTTTACGTGCCTGAACAGAGGTTGCGATGGTCGCGGCAATGGCAATGGAAGACAGTAACAGTGCGATAAACGGCACCAGGGCAATGGAATTGATCACATTGACACTTCTCATTTCAATGGCTTTTGTCATTTCAGAAATATTGACCACCCGGACATAAGAATCATCACCACCGGACCCGGTCAGCCCGGTCATGGCGGATTTGAATACCGATTCCACACTGGGTTTTGTTGCTTTGGGTGCGGTGCTTTTCTTTTTGGGCATGGACATATCCGCCTGGGATAGGTCAGGCCGTTTACCCGGATTGGTTCTCCTTCCAGGCGGTCCCGGGGGGGCATCGGTGATATTGAGTTGCTGCGGGTCAACCTCTAGCCAGAAACATCTCGGCTTACTGTCCGGGTAGTGCTGTATCAGGTTGTTTTGGGAAACAAAGACCAGGCCGGCAAGACGTCCAAGCCCCCGCCGCATTCTTGCGGATTTGGTAAACATGTGCCATCCGGCAACATCAATGATGCCGACAATCGGGTATTTAATGCGTTGCCGATCTCCTATCTTCTGAATTTCAATTTGTTTGCCGATGTCAAACAGGTCCGGATCATTACGATAGAGTTCGGCGGAAATCAGGCAGCCGTTGCCGGCCATCACCTGTTTGAACGCATTTTTTTCATCTCCTTTAATCATCCGCCCATCAATAATTCCCTGGGAACCGTCATTGCCAAAAAACCTGGTAAACGTCACAGCCAAGATAAAGCAGATCCCGCCAGTCGGATAACTGCCCTTTTCTTTGGTGGGCCTGGTTGTCTGAAATGGTCGGATGCTGCATATGAAGCGCCACCAGGTTCTCAATGCCTTTTGCCGTTGCTATTTCTTTTATTTGAGTCGGATTAAGCCCCTGGGGAAACACCACCACCGAGGCATCCGGTGCCTTTTCAGTCAGGAGAAAAGGCGTTTTCATGGAATACCCCCAGATGAGGGTGGCCACATATAAGCCCAGGCCAATCAATATTGCGGCAGTGCCGACCGCAACTTTGGCAAAATGTGCACTCAAAAAATTATTAATCAGTTCCTTGCGCAGATTAAAAATAAACGATAACGGACCGCTGAAAATAATCCGATACAAATGGGTCATCAACGGCACCAAGAGCAAAATAGCGAAAAGGGTGGTGAGATAAGTGGCCGGCACCAAAATACTCCGCAATGAAAAAGGAATGCCGGGCCACAAGGTTGCCAGGGGATTGATGCAAAACAATACCACAGCCAAGATCACGCGAAAAAAAGCGTGCCTGCCGGTCAGGGTCGGTTCTTGGTCTGCATCGACATGATCACTTTCCAGTGGATGTTTTTTCCAGATATTACGAGCAATGGGAAGGATTGCCAAAAGCGTTGAAGAGAGAGTGATGCCGAAACAGTACGGCATCATGGCAAACAGTGCCTTATTGTAAACCCCGGCTGAAAAATTCTCGGCCACAAATGTCATACCCATTCGATCGGACGCCAGCCCCATGCCGTAGAGAATCCTTGCGATTATTAAACCGATGATGCAGCCGATGATGGAGGGAATCAGTGCTTCTAATATGGTCAGAATGGTTAACAGATTCCTGGGCACACCGATGGCACGCAATCCGATGGACTCCTTGATCCGGCTTGCATTGCCGATACCCACGGCGTGAAGAATGATGAAAAAGGCACCGACGACGGTTAATACGGTACCGGAAAAAGGAATCAAACCAAATCCGCTGAACCGGAACATCTGGTTTTCCATCATGTCATCAACATAGTCCTGGGGCTTGAGCATGCAGACCGGAAGCCCGGCATCCAAAACAGCAAGCTCAAATGCGCGGTCAAATCGCTGAACAGACTGATTGTCGGGATTTTCACCAAAATCAACAAAAATGCGATTGATCCTGAACGTTTGCCCGGTAAGCTTTTCAAATAGTGTTCTGGAAACAAACATACCGCCGAAATTACGTACCCGGTCCAGAGCCTTATAGGTCGTCCCGATGACGGCATTGTTTGCCGTATCAACTGAATTGACGAGCACCTGTGCGCTTTCGGAATACCGCGGCTTTCCGTCACGTCCTTTGACCGATGGAAAAACAAGTGTTCCTTCGTTGACGCATGTTTGCCATGCATCTTCCGATAATCCGGGCACCAGAGAAGTCGGCGGCATCCGATCGTCAGCCATCGCCATAATCGGCAGAACCATGGTATGATCGGGCCTGTACATCGCACCGCTGTACTTTTGTTGAGGGTTCAGCACCTCAACTTTTGCATAGGCCGCCGGATAAGCACGCTGGATTTCTGGTGAATTGACGATGTTTTCAACTATTCCTTTTTCAAGGCCGATATCTGCTTTAACAGCACCATACCGGGTCTTATCCGCCTCCCAGTCCGATTCAGTTCCGGATATGATGATTCTGTCGATGGGGCCGATCACGTTTGCCACCTTTTGATTGATTCTATCACCGGCCAGTTTATATACGCCGCCTACACCGGCAATCAGACCGGAACACGCGGCTGTGCAAGCACAATTAACAGTAGGGTACTTTTTCTGTCGATGAGCCCGGCCGTCAATAATTTAAATATAAATCTCATTGAAGTGCCCCTTGCCGGTTGGTGTTGACATTTTGCTGCAGTATCTTCTGATAATGGACACTTAGTTCAACTGAATCTTCAAACTGATCTTTTTTAACATCAGAAACGATCCGGCCTTCGGCCAGCATGATAATTCTGTCTGCCTGAAAGGCGATGTGGGGCTCATGGGTGACCATGATAATGGTATGTCCCATCTCTTTTTTCGAACTTTTCAAAATGCTGCAAATATGAACGCCTGCTGAAATATCAAGATTTCCAGTGGGTTCATCAGCAAGAATTAATTTAGGCTCGGTAATCAGAGCCCGCCCGATGGCGACACGCTGCTGTTCTCCGCCGCTTAACTGACGCGGCAGATGATGGGCGCGATGGGTCAGGCCCAGTTTTTCGATCAGTGCATTAATTTTTTGCTGATTATAACGGATTTGGGGGAGGCCACTAATTCGGCTTTTTGGTCCTTCCCTATTTTCAGGCCTCTTGGTCATTACGCATGAATTCTTTGTCCTATTTGGGGTCGCGATTCAGGGCAGGATTTAAAATGATCTGCAATAAATTCAAATGTTTAAACATGGTCCCCCAAATCCGTTATAATCAGATTTTTTGTTCTTTTTTTTGGCTGTTTTTTAAAAGGAGCAGGGGCAGTCGAATATTTTCTTTTACATTCAAAGATCTAACCAAATTATAATTTTGATAGATAATACCGATGTTTTCCAATCGGAACGCGGTGACGGCTTTTTCCTTTAACTGAGCAAAATTCTGACCAAAAATCGTTACCTTGGCATCATTATCCGGTCTTAAAAGGCCTGCCAGAATGTGAAGCAGGGTACTTTTGCCCGAACCGCTGGCACCCATAACGGCAACAAATTCCCCGGAATCAACGGTTAATGCCAGTTTTTTTAAGGCCGGGATATGGTTATTGCCCTGGGAAAAGGTTTTGTTTAGGTTATCTATATGAACTAAACTCTCCACATCGAATTGTGTTGCTTCCACCATTTGATCCTTTCTTGTGCGCTGCATATTCATCAAAAATGCCATCACTATATATGTGCACGATCTTCACCACACAGTTGCATTTACCTGAACCCTGTCATCCAAAAGTGAAAATGCCAATACCGACCATGGCATTAATCAATAATCATGCCGCAATTTATTTGCGAAATTCTAAAGCCTTGTCATATGGCATTCTCAAAAATTTTATTACTTTTTTTCGTATAAAAAAAAGTAATAAAATTATGTATTTTTTTATACATTCAAAAGATTTATATACCCAATAGACAAGGCCCAACAACCTTTAGTATAGGGCAATAAAAAACGGCTCAATCACGCGCAAGACATCGTGACCTGACATAACCGAGAAAAGCGGCAAGCTTAAGGTTTGGGAATAATAGTGTTACCGTTCCCCTGTGGTAATGGGTGATTCTCGATTTTCTGAATTCGTTATTTGCATGAACGTACACGTGAAAGCAATTGAGGGAGATGTGATATTTTTCCATATAGCTGGACCAAAAGACCGACAATGAGTGCGGCAAGAATAGTTCCCTCTCTTATCCCGGCCAATTCATGCAGAAAAAGGAATGAACTGGCGACGCCGATGATGACCATTGAACAGTCAAAGCATATTTTGACTGTTCCGACGTCTTTCTTAAACGTTTGTGAAATGACAACAAGTAATCCATCCCCTGGGATATAAGTTATATTTGCTTTAACAAAAAGAAAGACGCCGAGAGCTATGAAGGCGCAACTTATCAACAGAATGACCAGTTGCTCCAAATACGTCGTAGGATTAATTTCTGAGATCAAAGAAAGGGTGAAATCAATAAAATAACCCAGCAAAATCACGGCAAGGAATTGTATCAACTGTATGTATCGATATCTTCTGCGCAAAATGGCGATTTGAAGCAAGATAAAGATGCCATTCATGAAAATCGTCAGTTCTCCCAAGGAAAAAGGAACAACCAGACTGTAAATGTAAGGCACGCAGGAAATGGGTGTCACGCCGAGATCCGCCTTTACTGACAGCGAGACACCCAAGGCCATGATAAATAAACCCAGGATCAATTGTATGCCTTTTAGCAATTGGAAATCTTGAAAAAACCGTCTTTTGTTTTTTTTGTGATTGAGATGCATTATTACAGCGTTACTTGCACATATTGTGAATCATGCGATCAAGCATGTTGAGGCAAGCGGTTTTTTCCTTATCCGTAAATCCGTCAAATATTTTTGTCTTATGCGCCTCGATAACTTCGAGTATCTTTCCCTGTATTTTCCTGGTTTTATCTGTTGCATAGACGCACTTTTGACGTCGGTTGTCTTTATTTTCACGTCGATTTATAAAGCCCGATTTTTCCAGTTGCTGTAAGGCTCGGGCAGTTGCAGCCGGATCAATTGAAAGCGCCAGGGTTATTTCCTGCTGGATAATTCCATCGCGACACAGCACTTCCATCAGAAAGGGCAGGGTTCCCCGGGCTATGCCAATTTCAGCCAATTGCTTCGTTAGACTGTTGGAATTCAATCGGTTTAACCTGGATAGCTTTTTTATAACAGATTCTTGTTCAGATTTTGCTATTTCTGCTTGGATCATGGGTTCGACTCACAATAAGTTGTACATTATCAACTGTTGACATTATCAACTAATAAAAACAAACTCAACTGTCAACCTTTAATCTTTATCCTTAAAAGTTGTGAAGCAGCAGATGACAGCCTTTGATTCATAGGCAGGAAAGAATAATGGATTGCTCGTGTTTTTCGAGGTTCAATCAGAGGCAGGAGTTTAATATATTAAATTTATTCTTGCGTTTCTTTGGCCTTGGTGATTAATCTCCAATTAAATTAAATTAAATTAAATTAAATTAAATTTTTGTTCCAAATTGTCCCACTAAAAAAAAGGCAATAGACAGAATCCGCCTATGACCATATTGGCCCATTCTGTCTATTTCACTGTTAGAGTTTATATCCGATAATTAGTTCTATGTATTTAATGTTGAAATTATCAAAAGGTAAATATGAAACCATTTACATCTTTTAATATACCTAAAATATTCGGTCATGAAGATGCCGCGGATGAAGACATCGAAAGACTGAAACAATTTTTTTTAAAACGAGGTGAATACGATACTGTTAAATCAAAATTACCTTTATCAATAGTCGTCGGTTTTAAAGGGGTCGGTAAATCTGCTCTTCTTAAAATTGCATATGAAGAAGATATCGAAGAGAATCAACCAACCTTATGGATTCGACCAGATGATGTTGTAGAAATGGTGGAGGATCTATCTACCGAAGCAGATTTTTCAAAAATGGTTTTACTTTGGAAAAGAGGCGTTGCGAAACTCATTGCGTCGAGGATTGCCAGTGATTGGATGTTCGTGCATGGAGATGATACAAAATCTGCTATTATTTGGGCGCAGGAAACTGGATACAGAAATAGGGATTTTATTCAAAGAACTGTCTCGTTATTGCAACCCAAACTAAAAAACTCAATAGATACTGGAAGCCAGAATGCTCCATATAATTGTGGTGAACATCATATAATAAGCAGATTACTAAAAAACAAAGAGATTGTATTATATTTTGATGATTTAGATGCGGGTTGGGAGGCTACCGATACTCAAAGAAGAAAATTATCAGCTCTCATTTTAGCTTTAAGGAATATGACTACAGATATTCCAGGAATAAGAGCAAGGATGGCCTTGAGAACAGACGTCTATACATTACTTCGAGAATCTGACGAATCCACTGATAAGTTTGAAAGTCACATTGTGAATTGTGGTTGGAAAAATCATGATATATTGATTCTTCTTGTAAAAAGAATCCTAACATACCTTGGCAACAGTGTGCCTGATGCTGAACTTTATGATAAATCTCCAAAAGAATTAAATGACTTTCTTGGTTCGATAATGCATACGAAATTCTCGAAAAGTAAAGTCTGGAGGGATAAATATACGCATAAAGTTATTATGTCTCTCATTCGAAGTCGTCCTCGAGATATGATTAAGTTGTGTACACTTTCAGCAAAAGCAGCTTACTTAAGAGATGAAAATGCAAAAATTATTGAGGATGTTGATTTTGAAAAAATACTTGCTGATTATTCATCAAATAGAGTTCAGGATATTGTTAATGAATTTAACAATGAACTTACAAATATCGAAACATTGATCTATCGGATGGCACCAACTACGAAGGAAATAAAAGAAAAACAAAAAAATACTTATGTGTATACGACCGCTCAACTTTTACAGAAAATTAAAAATATAAGTGAAAATACAACTTTTAAGCTTGCATACAAGGAAAGCACTGAACCTATCGATGTTGCACATTTTTTATTCAAAATTGGTTTTATTACAGCAAGGAAAGACTTGCCAAATAAAATTGAAAGAAAACATTATGATGAAAAAAAGCAACTATTGAAAAGCGGTCAAATTGGAGACGGTGGTTATGGCTGGGAAATTCATCCTGCATATCGAAGTGCTATATCGACTTCGCAAAAAGATGCTTGGATGAATACCGTCATTATCGAGGACTGATTGCTCTAATCGGGATAGGACTCCCCATCACTGAGGAGCCCTCCCACACCACCCGGCATACGGATCGCGTACCAGGGCGGTTCGGCTGATTTTAGGAATCAGTTCCCGGGCAGATATAATCCTTGATCAATAAAATATCGTTCAGGCATGGCAATGGCCACCCATTTGACTTTGCTCATGTGCCAGTACTTTTTGCGAGCATTGCCGCAAAGCATGGCATCTTGGTGAGCAATACCAAGTTTCTCAAGATTCCGAACCCTGGTTTTGGGATTTTTCCATTGTTTCCAGACAAGACTTCGCAGCCTTCGCATTATCCAGATTTTGAGACCTTTGAGGAAGGATTTGGCCTCTGTAAGCTGGAAGTAATTCCACCATCCCCGAAAGTATTGGTTCAATTCCTGGATAACCTGCCAAAGGCTTTTGCCCCGCTTGCGGCTTGTTAATTCCCGGACTTTGTCCTTGAACCGTTTCATGCTCTTGGCATGAATCCGGATTTTTGACTGTCCACACATTTGGAAATATGTGAATCCGAGAAATTTGCGTAACCACGGTCTGCTGACAGCACTTTTGTCCTGGTTTACTTTGAGCTTGAGTTTCACAGTCAAAAATTTGGTGATACTCTGCATAACCCTTTCGGCTGCTTTCCGGCTTTTGCAAAAGATCATAAAATCATCGGCATAACGGACATATCGGTGCCTTCGTTTCTCAAGTTCCTTATCCAGCTCATCAAGAACGATGTTGGACAGCAAAGGAGATAGCGGGCCTCCCTGGGGAGTCCCTTCTTCCGTTGGAACCATAACGCCTGAGTTCATTACACCGGATCTTAGATATTGCCGTATTACCTTTAATACGCGTTTATCCTTGATTCTGCCGGCGAGTCTGCTCATCAGGCGGTCGTGCGAAACTCGGTCGAAAAATTTGGACAGGTCCATGTCTACGACATATGTATAACCCTCAACCATATACCTTTTACCCTGCATCACCGCATCGTGTGCGGATCTGCCGGGCCTGAATCCATAGCTGTATTCAGAAAAAAAAGGTTCCCACACCTGTTCCAGGATTTGGGCTATGGCCTGCTGTATAAACCGGTCAAGTACCGTGGGTATTCCAAGTAAACGGATACCGCCGTCCGGTTTGGGGATCTCCTTGCGTTTCACCGGCAGCGGTTTATGCTTACAGTTAAGCAGGTCTTGTTCAATTTCAGGCCAGTGCTTTGCCAGGTAATTCCCGAGTTGGCCGGTTTTCATACCGTCTACCCCGGGGGCACCTTTGTTCGCACAAACCTGTTTCCATGCCCGGATAATGTTGTTGCGCTCAAGGATCATTTCCATTAACCGGTCGTTGTTTCCCAGACTTTCGGCAATCTGTGACGCTGGGAACAGTTCCATCTGCTGTGGCCGTCTGTTCACAAGTACACACCTCCTATTTGTCATAATCATTTACCCGGACCTTTCGGCCCAGGCACCGTTCAGGCCTTTACCGGGGTGAGGCCTCCCCGTCTTTAGGGGGCTCGTTTCCTCCGGCTACTATGCCTTCTGCTGACTTCTCCCATGCGGTCAGGACCGGTTACCCGGCCCTCAGCCGTTTTTGGCACAGGGGAGATCTCCCGGGGTAAACACATGTCTTTCAGTACGTGAATGCCGGGTTTACGGACATACCCTGTAATGGATAGAGGACTTTACCTTGTTGTGCAGGCTCGTCCCGGTATGTGCGCCTCATACCCGATTTCTGTTCGTCACCCCGTACTTTTGCGGTGCCCTGCCTCGGCAGGACGGCTTCCTTCAGAAGTACCGTCACCGGTACCCCGTTGCCATACCACTACACCCTTCGCCTCCATCAGGCTGGGTCTAAGACTTGCCAAATGTATTGGAATTCTATACATTTGACTCACTTTTAAGAACATGTGCCGTGCCCGGCACACACAAAACGCTGGAGATGGACCAGGCTTACTGCGCGGCTTTCCGGAAGCCCCGGGTTCAGGAAATTTTAACTTTTTATCGGAAGTTTTGGGGTTCAAAAGCCTGGTCCCTCAGCTCCCCGTTAGGCAGTAAAATATGAACGATTGCCAAATTAATATGAAGTTATCTGACATTATCGCCATTGTAGCGGTTCTTGTTGCTGGCTTATCGGCTTTGTACGCGCGATGGGCTTGGGCAGAGGCAAAGAGAGCAAACGAAATCTCTTTATCTGGGCACAAGAAAGAAATCTATGATGCTTTCTTTGAGCTAAAGATGCACATGCAGCAAAAAGCTGAGTTCGCGGAGCTTTCTGAAGTCTCCAAGTTCTATTACCCATCAAGAAATGCAAAACTATTTTTTTCTAGAAGCCTGGCTGAGAAAATATCAAAGTATTACGAAGCGTGTTTCTGGGTTGCGGATATCCACCGTAGTAAGGGGGGCCATGACGGAGAAAGCATGAAGAAGTGCAAGTCCTATCTTGATACGGAGCAAGAATTGGCTCCCGAAATTGATAAGGCTATTTCTGAGTTAATCCGGAGTGCAAATGCCTAACAATCGTAGGCACTGGGACAAAATTTCCGCTGCGCTTCAATTTTGCCCGTGCTGCGGGCGTTACATTTAATACATTATTTTCGTTACTGCTCTAAGATCCACCAGAATCAATTTTATAGAACATACTCCTTCCTTTTAGATGGTCCAAAATCGACTTTCGGTGATCTGAAATGGCCCAAGCACTAATGATATCATTAATCTCCGAAGCCTATCTCAATGCAGCATCCAATACCAAAACCATTGTAAAATAAATTATTCCCATTTATTTTCGGCAAATGGTCTTCAGGTGATTTTCCCAAATCCAGATTCCTCTTTCTCATATGTCAGCCTTTTTTACAGATTGAAAAACGTATAGACAAACCCAGGCTTAAAAATTCACCACAGCAACAACCAATAAGAAAATATATTCTGTCATTACAATACATTAAAAATTTATTTCGCCTGGTTTTTATTCGGCACCATAGTTGCTCTATACAGCATCAGACCATCGCACCTTCTTTTCAACAAAAAAAACCAAAGGGGAAGATCTTGGGCAAACTAAAACAGAACAGACAATGGCTGAAAAGGGCAATTTTTCTCAATATGACTTTTTTCCCCATGATCCCGTTTATCATTGCCTTGGGGATCAGCTTTTATTTCTTTTCTTCTGCCCTGGATAAATCCACCCAGGCCAGCCTTGAAAGGACCCTGACAGATCACCGCAAGATGATTGAATCATTCCTGATTGAAAGAAAATCCGATCTTGAACTGATCACCCGGGCATACACCTTTGAGGACATCATGGCCGAAGGCGCCATCACCAACATCTGCCAAAGTTTGCAGGAACGGTCTGCCGCCTTTGTCGATTTAGGACTGTTTGACGAAACAGGGAACCATTTAAGATACTCCGGGTCCTTTGCCCTGGCAGGAAAAAGATATACCCAGGAACCCTGGTTTCGGAACACCATGGACCAGGGGTATTACATCAGCGATATTTTTTTAGGGTACCGCAATATCCCCCATTTTGTGGTAGCCGTGCGCAGGACAGAAAACAACCGGACCTGGGCGCTGCGCGCAACCATTGACACCGTGTTCTTTGATTCCATGGTATCCGGGGTGCGCATCGGCAAAACCGGCGAAGCCTATATTCTCAACCACGATGGAATTGCCCAAACCGCCAGACGCTGCGGGGATATCGCCCTTCTTGATAAAGATCCGGCCTTTGGGTGGATGAACAAACTACTGTCCGTCAACAAACAAACTTTCCAGCTCTCGCCCAAAGGCCAACCTTTTTTATATGTGGTATCCAAACTGGCCAATAAATCCTGGTATCTGGTCGTCCGCCAGGAGAAACAAGATGCCTACAGAGCACTTTACTCTGCGATCCTGATCTGTGTGGTCATCGCCATCTTAGGCCTGGGCGCCCTGGTGGTCCTGGCCTATTTCACCTCCGAAACCATCTGCCGGCGCATGGACCGTCTGGACGAGGAAAAAGAACAGCTGGGCAGCCAGTTGATCCGGGCCGTGCAACTGGCGGAAATCGGAGAAATGGCCGCGGGATTCGCCCACGAAATCAACAACCCCTTACAAATCATCAAAAGTGAATACGCATTAATCAAAATTCTTATGGAAGAACTGTACCCGGGCAAAGAGGACAAAAAGGATAATTCTCCCGATCCCCAAACCCTCAATGATATCCGGGAAAGTGTGGACCAGATTCATAAACAGGTGGAGCGTTGCCATGAGATCACCTCCGCTATCTTAAAATTCGGCAGAAAGAAAGAGGTCAAGCACACAGCACTGGACCCGGGTACAGTTATTCCTGAAATTCTCAAGCTGGTTGAAAACTCTGCCCGGACGAGCGGCGTAGAGGTCACCACCCAGATTGAAGAAAACATCCCCAGTTTCATGGGCGACCCCGGCAGGTTCCAGCAGGTCATGCTCAATCTGGTCAATAACGCCATACATGCCGTTACCAGCCAGCACGGCGCCAACGGCGGTAAAATTGAAATCAATGCCGCCCAGACCCGGAATGATGAAGGCCGGGCCATGATTGACATTCAGGTTAAAGACAATGGGTGCGGCATCGCACCTGAACATATGGATAAAATCTTTTCACCCTTTTTCACCACAAAAGCCGTTGGCAGGGGAACAGGTCTGGGGCTTTCGGTGTGTTTCGGCATCATCGAAAGCTTTGGCGGCACCATGTCCGTGAACAGCCGTCCCGGCGAGGGAACCGTGTTTTCCATCCAGCTTGCGGCACATGAAAATCAATCGTCTTAGAGGAGGACAACCCAATGGAGAAGATGAAACTGTTATTGGTAGATGATGAAACCCGTTACCTTGAGACCACCAGCAAACTCATTGAACGAAAGGGCTATGACGTATGGACGGCCCCCAGCGGAGAAGAAGCCCTTAAAATCCTGGCGGCCCACAATATCCATGTGGTGGTTCTGGATGTCAAAATGCCCGGGATGGACGGCAATGAAACCCTTAAACATATCAAGGAGCTCTACCCCTTAACCGAAGTGATCATGCTCACCGGTCATGCCACGGTGGATTCAGCCATAGACGGTCTGAAATCAGGGGCCTGGGATTATCTGATGAAACCTGCAGATATAGAAGAGATCATTGAAAAGGCGGAACTGGCGTTCCAGAAACGCATGAATCAGGAAGAGAAAATCCGCTCTGCCCAGGCCAAACAATACCTGAAATCCCCCCGGGAAATTCTCAAAGAGGGGAACGAATAACCCTGAATACAAGGAGCAAATTGAATGAAACCTGAAAAGAAAAAAGTCACCGGGTATGACAAATACATCGACTGGAAAATCTTCATCATTCCTGTGGTCCTGTTCTTTGTGGTTCTCTTTATGCCCACCCCGTACGGCATGAAAGATGTGGGCATGGAATACACCATTGCCCCCCAAAAAGTGGTCTCCTATATCACAAGCGAACTCTTTTCCGTCAAAAGTGAAGATGCTGCCCAATGGCAGTTGCTCACCGCCAAGATCATGGAGCAGAACATGCGCATCGGCGCGCTGAGCAAGGAGAGATTTCTTAAACGGGATGCCAAATGGTGTAAAAAATATGACATCCCTGTCCAGAAAGCCAACCTTGAAAAGGCCCAGGCGTATGTCACCAACGGCGTCAGCGATGCGGAGTTCAAAACCTTGATGTCCAAAGCGCTGGAACTGCGCAAAGACGGGCTCAAATATGAAGACCTCAAGGATAAAGACAAAGCAAAAGCCGATGGCGGCGCCTGGAAAATCAAAGTCTCCGTTGCCATGGGAATCTTTGTGGTCCTGTGCTTTTTAACCGAATGCATCCCCCTGCCGGCGGTTGCCTTCTGTATCGGCCTGATTCTAGTATTCACCGGCGTGGTCAGCCGCCAGGAAGTGGCCATGCTCTACTGGTCCGACGCCTGCTGGTTCATCATGGGCTCACTGATGTTTGCCGCGGCCTTCGTAAAAACCGGGGTGGACAAACGAGTCTGCATGATGATGTTCAAACGCCTGGCCGTGCCCAATCCCAAATGGATCACCCTGATCTTCTTTTTGATCATCACCCCCCTGGCCGCCTTTATCTCCGACCATGCCCTGGCTGCCATGTTCCTGCCCATCGGCATGCTGCTCTACCAGAACAGTCTGACCGACGAGGTGCCCGAGGACAAAGAGCTTGCCAAGCTGCTGATGATCTCCATTGCCATGGCCTGTAATATCGGCGGCCCAGGTGCCCCTTCCGGCGGCGCAAGAAACGTCATCATGATGACCTATCTGACCGACATGTTTGGCCTTGATATCGGATACTTCCAGTGGGTCACCTACTGTTTCCCCTTTCTGTTCATCATGATCCCGGTTTCCTGGTTCGTCATCAACATCCGCTTCAGACCTAAAACCGTTACCCTGGCCCCTGCCATGAATCACCTGCGCCATGAAATCGACCGCATGGGTTCCTGGAACAAACATCAGATCTGGGCCCTGATCATCTTCCTGGTCATGGTGTTCGGCTGGTTTACGGAAAAAGCCTTTTATCAGCTTGGTATCTATCCGGTGCGCTTAGGGATAGGCGTGATTGCCGTGGCCGGCGCCATTGCCTACATCCTGGCCGGCGTGGTCAACTGGCGCGACTACCAGGACCGGGTGGACTGGGGTGTTGTCTGGCTCTATGCCGGTGCCATCATATTCGGCCGCACCCTGGACTCCACTGGCGCCGCATACTGGCTGGCCCGGTCAGCCATTGAATTTTTGTCCAACTTCGGCATGGATTCAGGCCTGCCGCTGATGGCCGTATCCAACGGTCTGACCGCCATTCTGACCAACCTCATGGCTGACGGCCCTGCAGCGGCTTCCGTAGGTCCCATCACCCTGAACATGGCCGGTATGGTTCATCCGGGCAGTTCCTATCTGCCCTTTATGGCCATGGCAACGGCTATTGCGTCATCCTTTGCATACTGCCTGATCATCGGCACCCCCCCCAACGCCATTGTATACGCCAGCGGTTACCTGGAACCTAAGGATTACCTGAGAGCAGGCCTTCCCCTGTTCTTTGCTGCCAACGTGGTCCTGCTGCTGCTCACAGGTGTTTACTGGACCGTCAGGGGATTCGGCACCCTGCCTGGATTCTAACTGGAAATTTACGGAGGAGACGATGACACAGATGTCAAAAAAGGCAGAACCCAAAACGACCAAAACCAGAATCTACTTTTCAAAAGAGACAGAACGGCGGGTGTTTTTCTACATGACACTGATCATGCTTGCCGCAGGGCTTATGGGCAAGCTCTTATAAACAAATGGCTATGGAGGACAGTCCAGTGAAAAGCCTGTCAGAACACGCCTTTTCACCTAAGGAGGAGAACATGAATACACCAGGGGCACTTTCGGCATTGAAATTTTACAACCAGGGTGTAATCCGGCTGCTTATCGAACCGGTCCTGTTTTTTGCGGATCTGCCTGGGGTACACACCCTGGGCCGGGCCTTGGGATTTACAGCCCTGTGTGCCGGATTTTATGCCGGAGCAGGACTGCTCACAGGTCCCGGCCCACAATCTCCTGCGGTCATGGCATTGATCTATTTTATCAATGCGGCAGGCATGGTGCTCATCAGTGCCGTCACGGGTTTTTGCACCATGGTGATGATCTGCGGCAAAAAACAGGGGTTTTCCCTGGTGTTCGGGCTTTATGCCTATGCCTCCGGCATCACCATGCTTATCTCATGGCTGCCCTTCATGCTCTGGTTCACCGAGTCGTGGAAATACTGGCTGGTTTATACGGGATTTAGGCAAAGCTGCGGCCTGTCCAAAACCAGGGCGCTTACCATCCTTTTGATATCTGTGCCTGTCCAGTGGTGCCTGATTTATTCGGCCATAACAGCGGTCAGCGGCCGTGTGTAAAAATCTTTTAAATAGGAGCAATATAAAATGAAACAACCCATAAAAGTCTTAATGGTTGATGATGAAAAACGGTTCAGGGAAACCACGAAAAAAATCCTGGAACGTAACGGGTTTGAGACCATTCTTGCGGAAAACGGGGAACGTGCGCTGCAGTGCCTGGACCAGTCACCGGATGTGGCCATTCTGGACATCCGCATGCCCGGCATGGACGGCCACGAGGTCCTTGAAAAAATGATTAAACTGGAACCCGATCTACCGGTCATCATGCTCACGGGCCATGGCGATAAGGATTCGGCGGAACAGTCCCTGGTATTGGGTGCCTTTGACTATCTGGCAAAGCCCTGCGACATTGATCTTTTGTCCGATAAAATCCGGGAAGCCTGCCGGAGCAGACAACAGACGGGAAAACCCGAAGAGAATCTGGTGGATTCGGCAATGATCCCGTTAAGTGCCTATACCACCATTGACGAGGATGCCACCATTGCAGAAGCCGTCCAGGCGCTTAAGGCCTCTTTTGTGACCCTGCCCACCTCGGACCTGATCATGGAAACCGGTCACAGGTCCATACTGGTCATGAACAACACCCGACAGATCCAGGGGATTCTCACCATCCGTGACCTTATGGAACAAATTCTGCCCGGCTACCTGACCTCGAGCAAACCGGCCACGGCGGATTCCATCCAATACTCCCCCATGTTCTGGCGGGGGATGTTCACCAGTGCTGTAGAACAGATCCGCAACCTGACCATCAGCCAGATCATGTCCCCGGCACCCGTATCCATTGATGCCGAATCCACCCTGATGGAAGCGGCCTGGATCATGGTGGACCAGAACCAGCGCCGCCTGATTGTCACTGAAAAGGGTAAGCCCACCGGGGTGATCCGGGAGCAGGACCTGTTTTTTGAAATGGGAAAACACCTCATTCCCCCCAGATTAAGGAGCAATTGATGACGGACACCAAAACCATTATGGCCTGCATTGACCTGTCCGGCTATTCTCCCATGACCCTGGGTTATGCCATGGGTCTGGCGGAACAGGGCAATCTTAGGCTCACCATTTGTTCGGTTGTTCCCCTACGGGAGATCAACCCGGCGTTCATGGCCGGGATGATGTACCCTTGCAGGGAAGATACCAAAGAATATCTGGACGAACTTAAAGCAAACCGGAAAGCCCAGATTAATGAACTGATCGATAAGCTGATCATGGAGCGATTCCCCAATTTTTCCAACCCGACGGACATTCGCATCACAACGGGATATCCGGCAGACAGTATCATTGAGATGGCAGATAAAATCTGCCCGGATCTTGTTGTCATGGCCAATAAAGGCCGCTCCAACCTGTCCCGGTTCATGTTCGGAAGCACTGCCGAATATGTGTTCCGCCACAGCCCAATCCCGCTGCTCAGCGTTCGGGACAAGCATATTTTCCAACGCATGTACTCGGGACAGGCCGCACCGGAAGCCGCAAAAATCCGCACAGTTATGGCGGCGGTGGACTTTTCTCCCTGGTCCCCGGCGATCCTGGCCAAGGCTGGATGGCTGGCACAAATCACCGGGGCAAAACTGCATGCGTTCAACTGCATCAGCAGCCGGGAGATCGACTGGATAAAGTCCCACTATATTCCGGAAAATACCTTTGACCTGGAACAGTTTCTACCCAAGGAAAAGCAACGGCGGCAGGATCTTCTGGAGGACCAGATCAAGGCAGCAGGGCTCAGCAGCATTGACGGAATAGATATCCGCGTTGATTCGGGCGTACCTTACGAACAGATCCTTTCGGCCTCCCAGGAGGTTGGTGCCGATATTCTGGTGCTGGGTCCCCGGGGGCGTAGCCGTTCGAAGAGGTTTAGCTTAGGTTCCACCATCGAAAAAATCTTTCGTCACAGCCCGGTGCCTGTGCTTCGTTTAGGCCCGGATATCATTCATTAAAAAAACAACCCCGGGTTGGGTTATAAAAATCTGCCCGGGAGTTTACAAAGGAGGCCCCCATGTCAGACGAAAAAAAAATATTAGTCACCATAGACGGCTCAAAACGCTCAAAACGGACCATTGATTATATATGCAGCTTCAAACCGTTTAGAGATAGAAACATAACCTTACTTCACATCACAACGCCCGTGCCCGAAGCCTATTATGATCTGACCCGGGATGCCTTCAGCAATATTTCCGCAGGCCAGGTAAAGGCCTGGGAAATGGGGCAAAAAACAATCATCACCGAATTTCTCAAAGAGGCGCGTCAAAGAATGATCGCGGCCGGTTATAAGCCGGACAATATTGAAATCAAAATTGTCGACCAGTCAAGGGGAATTGCCAGGGGCATTCTGGACGAGCTCAAAAACAACGCCTATCAGAGTCTTGTCATCCGCAGAAAAGGACGTGAAAACTCCATTCTCAGCCTGGCCATGGGCGGGGTGGCTGCCAAACTGGTGGAAAAGGCGGACTTTATTCCCTTGATCATTGCCGGGACCCGTGAAATCCGACACTATCAATGCGTTGCCGTTGACGGGTCCCCGGGCGGCATGCGGGCCGTGCGTTACACAGCAGATATGATGGCAAACACCAACTGCCGGATTCTTCTTTGTTCGATCATGCGCACCACAGTGAAGGATTCTGTATCCCAAGGCAAGGATCCCTTTGCAGACCTGGCCCTTTGGGCCCATGACAAACTCAGTAGTGCCCTGGCCGAGGCAAAAGAGATACTGACCCAGGCAGGCATCCCCGAAGACCGCATTGAAACCCGGATTGTCCAGGGTGCCCAGAGTCGGGCAGGCGCCCTGCTCGACACAGCCAGGGCAGCGGAATGCGACACCATTGTCATGGGGCGCAGGGGGATGTCTGATGTTGAAAGCTTTGATATGGGACGAATCCCCAGAAAAATTATTTATGCGTCCAGAAAATTCACGATTTGGCTGATTCCGTAAACCAGGGAGAGAGACGTGGGCATACAAAATCTATCCAGAATATTCAACCCCGGGTCCATTGCCGTAATAGGGTCCGGTGCCGAACGGCACCGGATGGGCCACACACTGATACACAACCTCATTGAAGGCGGATTTACAGGTGCGGTTTATCCGGTCAATGCGGATCATGCCAAAATCATGAACATGCCTGCGGCAAAACATATCAATGATATTGAAGGCATTGTGGACCTGGCCGTGGTGACGACACCCATCGACCAGGTCCCCCAAATCATTGACGCGTGCGCGAACAAAGGTGTTGCAGGGGCTGTGATTATCAGTGACGGGGGCCGGGAGACAGGGGAGCATGGATGCCAGATTGAACAGCAGATCAAAGCGGCTGCCGGGCAAAGCGGCATGCGCATCATCGGCCCCAACTGCATGGGCATTGTCCATCCCCCATCAAACCTGAACGCCTCCCATATGCCGGGCATTTCGGCCAAAGGACGCGTTGCCTTTTTGTCCCAGTCCGGCTCCGTATGCGCCTCGGTCATGGACCTGGCAGAAAAGGAAGGTCTGGGCTTCAGCCATATCGTCAACTTGGGATCTATGATAGACGTTGATTTTGCCGACATGATCGATTATCTGGGCGAAGAACGCGGTGTGGACAGCATCATCATGTACATGGAAAACATAACGCGGATTCGAAACTTTATGAGTGCCGCCCGGGCCGTCTCCCGGATCAAGCCGATTATCTGCCTGAAATCCGGGCGGTCGGCTGCCGGGGCTCTGGCGGCAGCTTTCCATACCGGCGCAGTGGCCGGAGAGGATGCGGTCTATGACATCGCCTTTGAACGGGCAGGTATCCTCCGGGTGGACACCTTTGAACAATTGTTTGATTTTACCCGGATCCTGGCCAACCGGCAGCGCCCCACAGGCAGACGCCTGGTCATTGTCACCAATGCCGGAGGTCCTGCCGTCATGGCGGTGGATGCCCTGGCATCTTTTGGCCTTGAGCCTGCGGTGCTGAGCCTTCAAACCATTGAGGCCCTTGGAAGTATTCTTGAAAAGCCATGGAGCAACACCAATCCTGTGGATGTGCAGGCAGACGCCTCCTGCGCCCAGCTTGCCCAGGCTGTTATCACTGCGGCCAAGGCACCGGAGGTGGACGGCGTCCTCATGATCCATTCACCTGTGGATCACTTTGTACCCGAGGAGCTTGCCCATATCCTTGCGGATCAGATCCCGTCCATGCCCTGCCCTGTGTTCACGGTGTGGCTGGGCGGAGCACGCATGGACAACGCCCGGCAAATGCTCAATGAAAAAGAGGGACTGGCCTATGATACCCCGGAAAAAGCGGTCAGGGCATTTGCGGGATTGTACCGGCACAGCCGTAATATTGATATGCTCAACGAAATACCGGTCAGGCGTGACATCAAGTTGAAGATCAACCATGACCAGGCGGGTTCGGTGATTGAATCCCATCTGAAAGACGATCCATGCCTGCTCAATGACACGGATACCCAAACGGTTCTATCGGGCTATGGTATAGCGGTAGCCCTGCCGGACATTGCCGGGGATAAGGCGCCGGCACCGGACTATGAACTTTATATCGGTGCCCAATTGGATGCGCAGTTCGGACCGGTCATTAAATTCGGCCTGGGCGGTGTCATGTCCGAAATCCTCCAGGACACCGCACTGACCCTGCCGCCGTTAAATTCAGCCATGGCGGCCCGGACCATCCACGCAACCAAAATCGCCAAGGCACTAAAGGGGCAGGGTCAAGTCAAAGCCGTTGACCAAAGTCTTGTGGAAACCCTTTTAATACGCGTAAGCCGCCTGGTCACCGATTTTCCCCAGATCTGTGAGCTTGAAATTAATCCTGTTGCGGTCACCGACGGCCAACTGATCGGCCGTAACGCCCGCATCCGCCTGGCCCCTCCCCCGGCAGCAGCACCAGACCACCTGATTATAAGCCCCTACCCGGCCTGGCAGGAACAATTGTATACCACCCAGGAAAGTGAACAGGTGCTAATCCGTCCAGTGAAGCCCGAAGATGCCGACCCCATGATGGACTTTTTTGAAACCCTGTCGACCCAGACCATATATCTACGGTTCTTCACGCCGCTGAAACAACTGTCCAAACGCATGCTGATTCAGCTGACCCAGATTGATTATGACCGGGAGGTGGCCCTTGTGGCCTGGTTTCCTGCCCACAAGGGAGAAAAAATTATCGGTACCGCCAGAATCATATTCACCGCCAACGGCACCGAGGGAGAATTTGCCATTATGCTGGCCGATTCCTGGCAGGGCAAGGGAATCGGAGCGGCACTTTTAAAGTCCTGCCTGGCATTTTCCAAACGATACGGCTTAAAACGGGTCTTTGGCGTGGTGCTGCGGGAAAACAGGCAAATGCTTCGCCTTGCCGACAAGCTTGGATTTAAAAAGGTCAGCACCCCTGCCTCCGGTGAAATCGAACTCATTATTGACATTGAAAAACTGGATCTTTACACGCTTTAAACGCATATTCCCGCCACAAAGGCACAAAGTGCACGAAGATATCATGCTTGACCCCGTGCGCTTCGTGTCTTTTGTGATAAAGGAAACATTAAATATATTTGATCTGAATATATTTTCCCATAGGCCATCCTGATTTTATCTACAGACCCCTTGCCCTACTCTAAAAAGTGCTAATTATTTAAGTAAGGTTAAACTTAAAAAACGAGGCACGATAAAAAAAATTTTATTACAGTACCCATCCTGCTGAGCATAAAGAATATATTAACAGGTCACAGCCAGCTTAAGGGAAAGGAACACACATATGAATCAGCTCAACAAAGCAACCTTTGCCGGCGGATGTTTCTGGTGCATCGCATCAGCATTTGATAATACAGAGGGAATTGAACAGGTGGTTTCTGGTTACATGGGCGGGGATGTGGACAATCCCAGTTATGAGTATGTGTGTACGGGGAGCACAGGCCATGCCGAAGTGGTTCAGGTGCACTTTGATCCCAACGTCATTTCATACCAGGAACTTTTGAAAATATTTTTCAGCCAGATTAACCCCACCGATGAAGGCGGATCTTTTTTGGACCGCGGAAGTCAGTACCGATCTGCCGTTTTTTACCACTCCCAGGAGCAAAAACAACTGGCCCTTGAGGCAATTGCGCGAATTGATGATTCAAAGATGTTTGACAAGCCGGTTGTCACCGAAGTCCAGGAGGCCGCGGAATTTTTCCCCGCCGAAGAATACCACCAGGATTACCACAAAAAAAATCCCGTCCAGTACAAATATTATAGCTTTGGATCAGGACGCAAGTCATTCGTCAAACGGGTGTGGGATGAAAATAGCCTGAAAATTTTTAACGGGATCGAGCCCAAACAAAATAGTGCGTTGGCACAAACAAAACAGGAAACAGTTACACCACATATTCCGGATGATGAGACATTGAAAAAACAACTCACACCCTTGCAGTATAAAGTCACCCGTGAAAATGCCACAGAACCGCCGTTTAGAAATGAGTTCTGGGACAACAAGCAGGAGGGTATTTATGTGGATGTGATTTCGGGAACCCCTTTGTTCTCATCAAAAGACAAGTTTGATTCCGGCTGCGGATGGCCAAGCTTTACCCGGCCCATCCAACAGAAGCAGATCGTTGAAAAAGAGGATCGCCTTCTTTTTGTGCAGCGCACGGAAGTCCGAAGCAAAACGTCCGACGCCCATCTGGGACATGTGTTTGATGACGGTCCGGATCCCACCGGCTTAAGATACTGCATTAATTCGGCTGCAGTGAAATTCATAC
Source organism: uncultured Desulfobacter sp. (assembly GCF_963666145.1). Lineage (NCBI taxonomy): Bacteria > Pseudomonadati > Thermodesulfobacteriota > Desulfobacteria > Desulfobacterales > Desulfobacteraceae > Desulfobacter > uncultured Desulfobacter sp. The sequence continues at coordinate 2,169,878 of NZ_OY762614.1, forward strand.
CCAAGAACGATCTTAAGCAGCATGGGTACGAAGATTTGGAAGCGATGTTTTCTTGAGAGTAAAACTGAACAACAAACACAAGGTCACCCGCCGCCCCGGGTGACAACGAAAAAACATCTTTACACACTGTAAAAAAACATGACAGGTGACACGGTTTTTAGCCACCTGTCATGTTTTTTAATTTATTGTATCATTTCAAGTCATTACCCCTTATTTTCAGCACTTTTCCTTAGCTGGCATGTATCTTGATATTCCTGTGTTTAAACACGTAAGCCGGATGAAACGGCCTCACAGGAGCCATAGATATGATGCATGAACCCATCGCTGACAGAAAAGAGTTTTATCAAGTACTGACCCGCAATATTCGAATCCGTATCCTGCTAGTTTCAATTATCCCCATGATGCTGACCCTGGGCATACTGTGCTGGCGGTTTCATCTGGCCTATTCAGAAAAAATCAGCGCCCATATCGGCGAACTGGTACTCAAGCACACCCAGAATATCGATACCTTTCTCAAAGAAAAGCTGGGAAATATCCGCTACCTGGCCCGGCAGTTGTCCACCACCGAACCGGATAAGGCCCAGCAGTTTCTGACATCACAACTATCTGAACTGAAAGATGAATATGGAGATGTATTTACGGACTTAGGCCTTGTGGACTCAAAAGGCATCCAGTTTGCCTATGAAGGCCCTTTTCGCCTTGTGAATGCCGATTACAGCGAGGCAACCTGGTTTTTACAGGCCATGGACAGCCCCTATTATATTTCCGATGTATTTGCAGGACTCCGCGGACATCCCCATTTTATCCTGGCCGTGAAGCTGTCCGCCCAAGGGCGCACCTATATATTAAGATCCACCATTAATTTTACAGCCTTTAACAGTCTGGTGGAAAACGTCCAGATCGGCAGGACCGGTACGGCATTCATTGTCAATGCCAAAGGCCGCCTGCAGACACACCCTCGGTCAGGAACCATGGATATTGTCCCTGAATTTATAGCGGATCCCACCATTTTCAAGGATAAGCAGACACGAATCCTCAAGCATGAAAATGACAAGGGCAATACCTGCCTGTATGCCCTGGCGCTGTTTAAAACCGTGGACTGGCGTATGGTATTCCGCCAGGATGCCGGGGATGCCCTTAGGGACATGTGGCGGGCCGAAGGACTCACACTCATCGTCTTCTTGCTGGGTTGTGCCGCCATCTTGTCAGTTTCTTTTACACTCTCCAAAAACCTTGTCAAACGCATTGCAAAGGCCGACCGGAAAAATGAAGCCATGAACCAGCAGGTGGTGGAAAGCGGTAAACTTGCCACCATCGGTGAACTGGCTGCGGGCATTGCCCATGAAATCAACAACCCTGTGGCCATCATGGTCGAAGAGGCCGGCTGGATGAGTGACCTTCTTGAAGAGGAAGCCGGTATGAGCCCGGATAACCGGAGTGAGTTTCACCGGGCCATTGAACAGATCTCCACCCAGGGTCGGCGCTGCAAAGACATTACCCATAAATTATTAAGTTTTGCCCGGAAAAGCGATGCCACAGAAGCAGATATCGATATCAATGACTCCATCCAGGAAATCGTGGCCCTCACCGCCCAGATGGCCCGGTATAACAACGTCACCATCTCCACCCGGCTTGCCCCAGACCTTCCTTTTATCCGTTTTTCTCCGTCCGAACTGCAACAGGTCATTTTAAACCTGACCAACAACGCCATTGATGCCATGGGCAAAGACGGCGGCAACGTGGAGATTGTGACAGGCCTCAACAATCAGGACGACAACATGATCGAAATTAAAGTGGATGACAACGGCCCTGGCATCCCCGCCCAATATCTGGACCGGATTTTTGATCCCTTCTTCACCACCAAAGCCGTGGGTAAAGGCACAGGCCTAGGACTTTCCATCTGTTACGGCATTATTCAAAAAATGGGCGGCACCATTGAAGTGGAAAGTCATATGGGACAGGGCACTTGTTTTTTAATCCGGTTACCCGTAAATGCCAGAAAGACCGCCAAATCGTCAACAAACGATACAGGCACATACACAAACTAATTGGAATTCTAAATAGTTAGGCGAGACCCGGAACAAACCATAAAAAAATTTTAAGAACCTATTGGCACTTTTTTCCAAACCTTTAAACCTTTTAGGGAGACTTTGCAGATGAAACTTTTATTTGTTGATGATGAGAAAGCCTTTCTGGACACCTTGATTAAACGGCTTGAAAAACGCGAACTCAATGCAGATGCCGTGTATGACGGCCAATCCGCCATAAACTTTCTGTCCGAACACGACAACACGGATGTGGTGGTGCTTGATGTCAAGATGCCCGGAATGGACGGACTCGAAACCCTCCAGGCCATTAAAAACCAAAACCCGCTGGTGGAAGTGATCATGCTCACGGGCCACGCCACAGTGCAAAATGCCATTGAAGGGATGAAACGCGGGGCGTTCGATTATTTGATGAAGCCCTGTAATCTCGAAGAGCTCATTGCCAAGATTGAACAGGCGGCAACTAAAAAATTTCAGCACGAGGAAAAAATCATGGAGGCCAGGGCCAAGGAAATAACTGGCCGAATGGTCTAATGTTTGGACGAAAATTCACCCACCTGCGGCGTTGCTGCAGGAATTTGAAATCCTCATAACCATAAGGTTGCTTGCTGTTTCAAATCCCCTTGCGCCTTGCATCTGGGCAAATTTTCATTCAAACACGGCCCTTGGTTATGAATTTAATTTTTCAATCAATTTAAAGGTAAGTTTAAAAATGAAAGGCACCCCTTTACCCCATACCCGGCTGCTTCTGGTGGATGACGAAAAAGGATTTGTGGATGTGCTGAGCAACCGGTTGAGTCGCCGGGGTATTAAATCAGTCAAAGCCTATTCCGGCGCTGAAGCATTGCGGGCACTTCGAGAAGCCAGGTTTGATGTCATGGTACTGGATCTGAAGATGGAGGACATGGACGGCATTGAGGTGTTGAAAATTGTCAGGAAAATGGCTCCGGATCTGCCGGTCATCATTTTAACCGGACACGGCTCAAGAACGGCCGCAGAGGACGGCATGACCCTGGGTGCTTTCGACTACCTGACAAAACCCTGCGAACTTAATGATTTACTGGAAAAAATCAGCCTGGCACGGCAGGCCAAAAACAAACATAACGGAGAAACAAACAAATGATATTCAAATCGAGCGGATTCAAACTGGCGGTAGCAGTGTTGATCGGTGTAATTGTGTTTATTCTGCCAAGGCCGGAGGGAACAAAATTCAAACTCTCCGGCACTGGGGCAGACCAATTGAGCGGGGCTGTCAGTCAATATTTTTCAGCCCAGGACACAGCACCAGGAAAACCTGTTATTTTAACAGCTAAGGCCCCAGGCACCGAACAGGCCCGGGCACAATACCTGGCTGACCAGGCCAAAAAAATGGGCCTTTCAGAAGTAAATGTGGATTATGTGGATGGATTGAGCCCCAAAGCCAAACGGTTCTTGGCCGTGCTTGCGGTATTGGTTATCCTGTTTGTGGTGGAGCCCATTCCCCTTGAAATCACGGCGGTGCTCATTGGCGCCTCCCTTGTTTTCCTGGGCATTACCGATGTGAAAGGGGCATGGGCGCCCTATATGCATCCTGTTGTTATTTTCATCATGTGCTGCCTGATCTTTGCCATTGCCCTGGACAAAGTGGGGCTGACAAAACGCTTGGGTTATTTTATTATCAAAAAGGCAGGCAATTCCGTAACTAAATTTACGTTTATCATTGCAGTAGGTTTAGGGATTGCGTCCTCTTTTATGCACGATGCCGCAGCCTGTGCCATCGGTATTGTCACCATGCTGCCCCTGATGCGTGCCGTGGGTATTGAACCCAATACCAATACAGCCAAATTCATGATGCTCTCCCTGCCCTTTGCCTGTTCATGCGGTGGCATGGGGACCCTTGTGGGCGGTGGCCGGTGCATGGTGTCTGCAGCATTTTTAAAGGAGTTCACGGGCATTGAAATCACCTTTTTTGAATGGATCAAGTATTGTATGCCGGCCGCCCTTATCTGTGTGCCCGTTGCGGTTTTCGTCACCTATCTGATTTATCGGCCCGACCCGAAATTCAAGCTGCCGGATTTTGATGATGATTTAGGCCCCATGACAGCGGAAGAGAAAAAAGCATTGATCATCATCGCCATCTCCTTTGTCTCCTGGCTCACCAAGGGCATCCACGGCTTTCACTATTCCATTACGGGTATGGTGGGTGTGGCCTGCCTGGTACTGTTCGGCGTGTTAAAATGGCGGGATATCAATGACAACCTGGAATGGGGTACGGCCCTGTTCATTTTCGGCGGCGGTATTTCGTTAGGTCTTGCCATGGGATATTCAGGCGCTGCGGATTATTTTGCCAACCTGTTCTTCCCCTTGATCCAGGGTAAAGGGTGGCTGGTGCTCTTTGTGGGTGTGGCCGTGTTTGGTGCCCTTGTGACCAATGCCATGGCCAATGTGGCAGCTGCGGCGCTGATCCTGCCCATTGTTATCCCCATGGCCCAGCTCGAAGGCGTCAACCCGACCATCCTGGCACTGGGGCTTGGTATGGCCACATCCTTTGCCATGCTGCTGGTTATCGGTTGTCCCCCCAATGCCATTGCCTACTCATACAAATACTTTAAGTCTTCGGATCTGACGAAACTGGGGCTTGTGGCAACGCCGACCTTGCTTTTGATCCTGGTGGGTGTGGTATGTACATGGTGGAAGGTTTTAGGTCTAATTTAGGAGGCATTGGCTGAACCTGATGGAAATCAATACCCTTGAAAATGACACCGGCAAAATTGTCCGCGTGCTACTGGTGGACGATGAAGATAGCTTTCGCAACGCCATTGCCCGGCGTCTGGAACGAAGAGACATGATCGTCAACCAGGCGTCGGACGGTGCCGCCTGTCTGGAGTACCTTGGCGCAAATGAAGTCGATGTGGTGGTCCTGGATATGAAGATGCCAGGCATGTCAGGCATGGAGACTTTTGAGGCCATCAACAAATACCACCCGGGCCTTCAGGTTATTTTTCTGACCGGGAATGCCGCTGTGACCGAAGGGGTGGAAGGGGTCAAGGCCGGCGCCTTTGACTACCTGTCCAAACCCATTGAGATCGACCACCTGGCCGGCAAAATCCGCCAGGCCTGGGAGCTTAAACGTCTGGAAGCGGCCCGGGAGCGGGATAAAATCTTCAGACGGCGTCTGGAAAAACGCATGATGCACACCCAGCGCCTGGCGTCCCTTGGCACCATGTCCACCGGCATTGCCCATGAGATTAACAACCCGCTGGCCATTATTAAGGAGTCGGCCGGATTCATGCGCGTGGTGCTGGAAGACGCAGACCAGATTCCCGAACGTGAGTTGCTTTTCAAAGGGCTGGAAAAAATAGAGAAAAGCGTGGACAGGGCCAGACGCATCACCCACCAACTGCTGGGTTACGTCCGCAAACACGGCCATGACCTCACCCCGGTGGATATCCGTCAGCTCACCGAGGATACCGTGGCGCTGATCAAACAGAAAACCATGGCGAAAAAGGTATCTGTGCAGTGGGATACAGCGCCTGAGTCCCAGATGCTGATGTACACCGACCCGTTCCAGGTACGTCAGGTTTTAATCAATCTTCTGGAAAATGCCGTGGATGCCGTGGATACCAACGGAGAAATCCGGCTGGCTTTATACAGAAAAAAACAGTCGGTCTGTCTTGAAGTCAAGGATAACGGCAGCGGCATCACGCCGGAAAATATGCAAAAGATATTTGATCCTTTTTTTACCACCAAGCCCAATGTGTCGGAAAATGAATCCGGCACAGGCCTTGGGCTGTTTGTGGTGCATAAGATCATGACCGCACTTTCAGGCAGTATCCAGGTGGACTCTAAGCCCGGAAACGGTGCGACATTTACGATCTGCCTGCCGGAATGGCAAGCCAAGTAAATAAAACAATTACAAATTTTGAATACATATTTTAAGGAGAGAAACCATGGTAAAAATACCGGTAAAAATCTTGATCGTTGATGATGAAAAAGATTTTGTGGAGATGTTTTCCCTTCGCCTGACCCGGCAGGGGGAAAAGGTATCTGCCGCCTATTCAGGACAAGAGGCCCTTGAACTGCTTGAAAACACCAACATAGACGTGGTGATCCTGGATATCCGCATGCCCGGCATGGACGGCATCGAGACCTTGAAAAAAATAAAGGCAAGCCATCCTTTGGTAGAGGTAATTCTTCTCACCGGGCACGGTTCCACAGAAACTGCTGTGGAAGGTATGAAAGAAGGTGCCTTTGATTACCTGATGAAACCGGCAGATTTTGAGGATATCAGTGAAAAACTGGCCAATGCCTGGAAACGCAAAGACGAACAGGAAGAGCGCATTAGAAAAGCTGAAGCCAGGCTTCTTCTAAGACGCTCCGGCGATATTTAATATTTGAACAAAAGGTCACCCATCTGCGCCTTGCACCTGGGCAACCTTTCGTCCAAATATAAGGATTTACAGGAAAGGAAATTTATTTATGAGCCTGAGACAGAGGGTATATCTTGCCAATGCAGTACTTTTAGGAATAACGGTCATGGGAACCATTGCCATGATCTGGTATACCTATAAAACAGAAAATCTGTTCACCGGTATTGTTGCAAGGCATATTCCCATGTATCAGGCCGCCGAATCCCTTGAAACCTCTTTGCTCAATCAAAAAGGGTATTTATCCTATTATCTCTTGGACAAAAACCCGGAATGGCTCAGGCAGCTGGCTGACTTCAAACGCAATTTTGAAAGCCAGCTTGCCTCTGCCAAGCCCTTGGCCACAGAAGACTGGGAAAAAAAGGATCTTTGCCAGATTGAATCGGTGTACGCCACGTATATTGGGGCCAAGGACCGGGCGCTTGCCTTATACGAAAAGGGCGACCCGGGTGCCGGGGCCGCCCTTCACCGGGAGGTCAGAGCCAATTTCTTCAGAATATATGAGCTGTGTGAAAAATTTAAAACAGCTCACAAAAAGGCCATTGATCTCACGGTGGAAGACAGTCGCACCGATGCCAAAAATCTGCGCTATATTGGTCTTCTAGCCATTGTCACCGTGGTCTTGCTCAGCCTGTTGATCAATTATATTTTCACCCGCCATATCCTTGAACCCATCCGGAAACTTGCAGCAGAAGCAGATCACCTGGGTGAAGGCCGGGTGTCCGGCAACGAGCTGGCCGCATTGAAAAGCAGTGTCCACGGGTTGATTGAAAATGCGGAACAGACCCATGCCGAACTTGTACGAAGCCGGGAATCACTGATGCAATCCGAAAAAATGGCCATGGTAGGTCAACTTGCAGCAGGCACAGCCCATTCCATCAGAAACCCGTTAACCTCCATTAAAATGCGATTGTTTTCACTGGGGAGGTCCAATAAACTGTCCCAGGACCAGCAGGAGAACCTCAGTGTGATTTCAACGGAAATCGGGCATATCAACAAAATTCTGGAAAACTTCCTGGAATTTTCCAGGCCCCCGAAACTGACCATGAAGCCCCAAAGCCCCTCCCTTGTGGTGGACAATACCCTGCGGCTGCTGGACCAGCGCCTGAAATCATACGGAGTAACGGTCCAGATTGACCGCAAAGGATCTTTGGACAATGTACTGCTAGATGCAGGCCAGTTTAAAGAAGTTCTAGCCAACATCATTATCAATGCCTGTGAAGCCATGGAAAAAGGCGGTCAGGTCACCATCACCGAAACCATGGACAGCATTAACAAAAACAGGGATACTGCTGTAATACGAATCCAGGATAACGGACCCGGCATTCCCGCATCCATCCAGGAAGAAGTTTTCCACCCGTTTTTTACTACCAAGGACGATGGGACGGGGCTGGGGTTGAGTATCTGTTTTAACATTATCAGCGAGCATGGCGGGTGTCTGGTGCTGGACAGCCAGGAAGGCCAGGGAGCCTGTTTCACCATCACACTGCCGGTAAGAGAGGATGTCCATGGCAAAAATTCTGATCATTGATGATGATGACCAACTGAGACTCAGTTTTTCAAAACTGCTCACCGAAGAGGATTATGACGTGGTGTCTGCGGCGTCCGGAGAAGCAGGGCTTGAGATTGTCGACACAACGCCTCTGGACCTGGTGATTCTGGATGTCCGGTTGCCGGGCATGAACGGACTTGAAACCTTTAAAGAGATAAAAAAGCGAGATGCCACCCTGCCGACCATTATTGTGACGGCCTTCGGCACCACGGATACCGCCATCGAAGCCACCAAGGCAGGCGCCTTTGACTATCTGCTCAAACCCTTTGACATCCCTGAAATGCTCAAGCTGATCACCCAGGCCATTGATGCAGGCTATTGCATGCGCACCCCGGTGCATGTGGATGCCGAGCCCGCGACCTATTCCCCGGACGCCATTGTGGGCCAGAGCCCGGGCATGCAGAAGGTGTATAAAACCATAGGCCGTGTGGCCCAGACCGATGCCACGGTTCTGATCCAGGGTGAATCGGGCACCGGCAAGGAGCTGGTGTCCCGGGCCGTGTACCAGCACGGTATCCGGTCAGATAAAAATTTTTCCATCATCAACTGTGTGGCCATCCCTGAAAATCTTCTGGAAAGTGAATTATTCGGTTTTGAAAAAGGGGCTTTCACCGGGGCGACACGGCGGCATATCGGTAAAATTGAACAGGCGGACGGCGGCACAGTGTTCCTGGATGAAATCGGCGACATGCCCATCTCCATCCAGGCCAAAATTCTGAGGTTGCTCCAGGAAAGATGTATTGAAAGGCTGGGCGGCGAAGAGACAATTCCTGTGGACGTGCGCATCATTGCCGCAACCAACCGAGATCTGAAAGCGGCCATCGCCCAGGGGCTTTTCAGGGAAGACCTCTATTTTCGCCTCAAGGTCGTCACCATAGAACTGCCGCCCCTCAGGGAACGTATAGAGGATATCCAGCCCCTGACCGCCCACTACCTGGAACGATTCTCCCATGAACTGAAAATTGATAACCCCGGCATCCGGGAAGAGGCCCTGGACCTCTTGAAAAGATATGAATGGCCCGGAAATGTCAGGGAACTTGCCAACCTGATCCACAAAGCCCTGATTTTTAACCGCGGCAATCCCCTGTCGGTCAATGATTTGAGCCAGATCATCCGAAAGCAGGAAACCGCCGGGGACATTTCCCAGGACGCAAACCAGGAAGAGGCCATACGCCAGTGGGTCCACACCTGCCTGGCGCACCCGTCCAATGATCACAGCTTTGAATTCTTTTCAGACACCATCTGCGCCATGGCCGTGGAAGAAGCCTTAAAACTTTCCAACGGCAACCGTTCCCAGGCAGCACGGCTGCTAGACATATCCCGCCCCACGTTGCATGCCAAAATAGACAAATACGGGATCAACACCATCTCCTCCACCCAGGTGATCCGCTAGCTGCCTGGGTAAACTTGCAGGCAGGCAGATCCCGTTCTTGTTTCTAAGTGTCAGGCAGACATCTGCTGCTCCCTGACAGAGGGGAACTGCTCCACGGACTTGCCTTTTTCAATAATCACTTCAAGCTCGTCCATTATCTTATCATACTGGCTGAAAAGGGAATCAAGTTTTTGAACCGTTTCATCATCCCGGTCGGTCAGCCCTCTGGCCCGGTTCAAAAAACGACTGCCAAGTTTTCTGAAATCCTGCATCTGCTTCAGCAGTATTTTCCTGTTTTCATGCCGCTGTTTTTCCTGGGCAATGACTGGGTCAAGCTGCCGGATGGAAAGCTCAACCAGCACATCCCGGGGCAATTCATATTCCCGGGCAAAGGCATCAAGGGCAGTCAGACAGTTCCGGCTCAGCACAAAGGTTTTTTGTTTGCGCTTTTTTTTTTCAGGCTCATACTGCTTTGCCTCGTCAGCAATCTGATCAATAATATCTTTATTCTCAATCAAATGGTCAAATATTGATTTTTGCTTTACACCCAGCTGATTTGCAACGGTGCTTATTAAATTGATGGCATGCCGGGGCAATGTAAACGTTGCCCGGACAGACTGCATCCCTTTCAGTGAATCCAGGGAAAAATCATTTGGCTTTCTTTTCGATTCGCTCATTTTTATATCCTCCTCTTTTTTATTAAATTAATTGGTTCATATTACTTTGTCAATTTTTTTGAAAAAAATAATAAATACTATATTGACAGCAATTCTTTTATACATATTTTATTTTCAAACAAACGGAAGGCGGGCGTAAATTAGCCGACCGAAACAAACAACAACCAACAAATAGGAGTATGAACTATGTTTGCAAGAATGAATGAAATCGACAGAATGTTTGGGGCCATGGATCTGCTCCGCACCAAAATGGACAGACTCTTCACTGAAATGGACGGACCTCGCCTGCACGGACCTGCATATGCATTAGGTTCCAATTCACCCAGAACCAATCTTCTGGAAAATGGTGACGGATTTGAAGTTCGGGCAGAACTTCCCGGGATCTCAAAAGATGATATCAGTATTAAAATCCAGGGCAATTACCTTGAAATCAGCGGAAAACGCACCATTGAAACACCCGAAGGGTATAAGGCCCGCAGAAATGAAAGATCTGCCAGCACATTCTCACGCAGCTTTACCCTGCCCGATGAGGTTGATGCGGAAAAAGTAAATGCCTCGCTCAAAGACGGCGTTTTGTATCTGACACTGCCCAAATCAGAGGCGGCAAAACCCAGACAGATCACCATCAACTAATGATCAAAGCAAGGGGCTGACCCAAGAGTTATCCCTGGTTCAGCCCACAAGGTTAAGATTAAACAAACGTTCTTTAAAAATGAACAATAGAAATAAACCCACAGGAGGTTACCATGACTGACAGAAAAGATATCGCCAAAACCGAAAACAAAAATGTTGAGAAAACCCGTGAACTGAGAACCGCCACCCCGTCCGTGGACATTTATGAAAATGAAAATGAAATCCTGCTTTATGCGGATATGCCCGGGGTTCACAAGGATGATGTCACGGTCAACATCGAAAACGGCAAGCTCTTCATCTCCGGTGTCCGCCGGCTTGATCACCAGGGCGTGTCAACCTGGGAGGAATTTGTGGACATTGAATATATCAGAAGCTTTTCCATCCCCCAAACCATTAACGTAGAAGATGTGGAAGCCAAGCTCAAAGACGGCGTGCTCACCCTGCATCTGCCCAAATCCGAAGCAGCCAAACCCAGACTGGTTGAAATCAAAGCTGCCTAACGCAAGGTGCCCATCTTCTTTCTGCCAGGATCAGGAAGGCTGCGGCAAAACAATTCCGCCGCAGCCTTCCCGGACCCTTAACCGGATAAACCAAAGGAGATGAAACATGAATATTAAAAAATTTGCACCATGGAACTGGTTTAAAAAACAAGACAATGAGAACGGAATCATTCGAAACGATTACAATATTTCCGTGGAAATTCCTGGTGTCAGTGATAAAGAGATCAGCATTGAAGTGATCGGTAATGCGATTGTCATCCGTGGTGAAAAAAAGCATACCCATGAAGATAAGCATAAAAACTACTACCGGATCGAAAAAAGCTACGCATCATTCCAGCGCACATTGCCATTACCCATGGATGCGGATCAATCACGGATTGACGCAAAATTTAAAAACGGCATATTGAAAATAAGCATACCCAGGTCCAAACCACCAAAGCGCCACCCAAACCAGATTGAGGTAAAATATGCCTGATAAATGATCCTTATCAATGGTATAGTGAATTCACAATCGGCCACATGCCCCCCCCTCAATATTATTACATGGGCAAAAGCCGCAATGTATCGGGGGCATGGATTCCAAATTAAGGATCCACAATCAGGCAACCCACAGATTTTCAAGGAGACAAATCAATGGACCAGTCAAAACCCAAAGGTGCAGGCAAAAGCAGCTTTGAACTGATTAACACGGACATCTTAAAAACAAGGCTGCCGATTCGCCAGGGTTCGGTGATTCTGGACCTGGCCTGTGGTAAAGGACTGTACTCTCAATTTTTATCAGATCTGACGGGGCCCTCCGGCCTGGTCTATGCCGTTGATCTATGGGAAGAAGGGCTTCAAATGCTCGAAGAAGAAGCCAGGAAAAAAGGGGATGCCAATATTTTAACCATCAAGGCGGATGCCACCAGGGAAATAAATATCGATGATCATAGCCTGGACCTCTGCCTGATGGCCACAGTGCTGCATGATTTCAAGGAAATGAACGCCGAGCAGACAGTTTTAAAACAAGTTCTCAGTCTTCTTAAACCCGGGGGATGTCTGGCAGTCATTGAATTCAAAAAAATGGATGGGCCTCCCGGCCCGCCGGAACACATACGCCTGTCCCAGGAAGAGACCGAAAAACTGGTGACTGGGGCGGGGTTTAAAAAGATAAACACTGCGGATCTCGGTGACTACAACTATCTGACAACATTCCGCGCACCGAAATAAAATTTGACGCTACCATATATTATCCATATTGATGGATATGAAAGGTGCCAACAGATCTATACTTCACCCCAAAATACAAAAGGCTTTTCAGGAAACCTGAAAAGCCTTTATTTTTAAGTGGCGTCCCCAAGGGGATTCGAACCCCTGTCGCAGGCGTGAAAGGCCTGTGTCCTGGACCGGGCTAGACGATGGGGACACTTAACTTTTTTGGCACCGTTTAGGGTGGTGGGCCGTGCTGGGCTCGAACCAGCGACTCTCTGCTTAAAAGGCAGATACTCTACCGACTGAGTTAACGGCCCGTAGTCAGTGCCAAAAACACGAGCAATCTATACGTTTTGAGATTGCTTGTCAATCGTTTTTTTTCATTTAATTTGTATTTTATTCAATTTCCATTGGCCACCAATTGTTCAAGGGCAAAAGAGATTTGTTCAATCACAGGTGTCCATTCATTGTGAGCGGATTGTCTGAACAGGCGCATCGTTGGATACCAGGGGCTGTCATCCCGGTCGAGCAGCCAGCGGAAATCCGGTGCAAAGGGAACAAGTGTCCATACGGACTTGCCCATGGCGCCGGCCAGGTGAACCACCGACGTATCAACGGATATAATAAGATCCAAATCCTCCATAATGGCCGCAGTGTCGGCAAAATCTGAAATTTCGGGTCCCAGATCCTTTTCAAAAAGCTTCAGACTCTCCATGTCGGTCCATTTTTCATGTTTTTCTTTTTGAAGACTGTAAAAAGAGACCCCTTCAACTTTGCCAAGGGTTTCAAACAGACGCAACGGAACGGACCGGTTACTGTCATTTTTATGCATCGGGCGGCCGGCCCAGACAAGGCCGACTTTAAACGAATCATCTTTGGGCAGTCTGTTTTTCCAGATACGGCAAAGTGCCGGATCAGCCATCAAATAGGGAGTTTTATTCGGGATGGTCTCTATTGTCGTTTTCAATATATGCGGCAAAGACAAAAGCGGAATATGGAAATCAAACCGATCCACGGGCCGGGTATCCACATCTTTCAACCCGACAAGGAGCCGGTCATACACCCGATTTTGCCCCACCAGCCGGATCAAGGCCGGACCGGTTTCAAAAACAACCCGGGCCCCCAGATTCCGGAGCATCGGAAGATAGCGGATGAATTGCAGGGTATCCCCCAGCCCCTGCTCCTCATAGACGAACAAAGTTTTTCCCTTGATATCCTCACCCTGCCAGGCCTTGCCATGGGAAAAGGACCGGTTTTGCGTCGTCGGCCGGTGCCACCGCCACTCATATTCCGACCATCCATCTTTATAATTTCCCATCGACAGCCAGATAAGCGCACGGTTCCAGTGTGCGCTGACTATGTTGGGATCAATGCCAAGCGCTTTATTAACGGCAGCAAGTGCCTTGTCATTGTCTCCCATGGCCCTGAAAATTTCACATTGGTTGTTATATGCGTCCGCATATTTCGGATCCAGCGCCAGCGACTTTTTGACAAACATAAGGGCATTATCCAGGTCGCCAAGATGAAGATACGCCACAGCAATATTATTATGGGCCATTTTATGCCCGGGATTTATCCTGACAGCCATCTCATACCACTTAACCGACTCCAGGTAACGTTCCTGCTGCTGGAAAACATTGCCCATATTGTTAAAACATCCGGCATTTGACGGCATCATTTCTATGGCTTTTTTTAGATAAGCAATGGCTGCCTCATTGTTCCCGGCATTGTAGGCCAGCACACCCATAAAATGCGTCGCATCAGGATGATCAGGTTCCTGATCAAGTATCTGAAGATAGATCTGTTCGGCCTTCTGCAAGTTACCTGCGGTATGGCAGGCAACTGCTTCATTAAGCAATTCAAGTACGGACATTGTTTTCTCCTGAATCAACTTGTGAAAGATGACCGGGGCACCATGGTAGTCATTTGAAATCGCCCCAGTCCAGAACTCAACCGGCCATAAGGTCCTTTGTAAATCTTTTGTTGGTGGTCACATCAGCCATATCCGGGGGAATGCCGACGCCCGGCCGGGCGTAATAAATAACAGAATCGTCAATGGCCTGATCGTTCTTTACCTTTTTTTTGCCAGATGACACAACCTGCTTTGGGGCAATGAAGAGAGCCTGTACCAAAACGAGGGCATCGCCCACCAGCAATTGGACACCGCCCGCATGGCCCAGACCCAGAAGCAGGTCAATGTTTTTTGAGCCCGTGAGCCCAGAGGGGTTGGATTTGGGATTACGCGGTTCTAAAACTCTTCTTTAAACAACTCTTCGGTACTCAACACCTCATCCGGACTCGGAGTATGCTCGGTGGGCTCCGTACCTTCCTTAAAGGATTCAAAAATAGTATTTTCACTCTGGGCACTGGGCAGAAGACCTGTATCTGCATCGATCTTAACGCTGATGATCCCTTCGGGTACGGTGAATTCCCGGACGGATTTACCTTCCAGGGCATGCTGCATATAGTCCAGCCAGATAGGACTTGCCGCCCTGGAACCGGTTTCCCCCTTGCCAATGGGGGCGCCCTGGTCAAGCCCCACCCACACCCCGGTGGTGTACCTTGGGGTAAAACCCATGAACCAGGCATCGTGCAGGTCATTGGTGGTGCCTGTTTTACCCGCCGCAGGCCGGTGCAGAGCTTTAACCCGCTGCCCGGTACCATCCTGCACCACACTTTCAAGCAGACTGGTCATAAGATAAGCCGTGCCCATGTCAATGACCTTTTTACGAATCAGCTTGGAAGATTCCAAAAGCCTGTTGTCCCGGTCATAGATTTCAGTGATAAATACCGGCTCAATCAGGTATCCTAAATTGGAAAATACGGAATACGCCTTGGTTAATTCAAGCAGAGACACACCGGAAGATCCAAGGGAGATAGATAAATCCGGTGCCAATGGGGAGGTAATCCCAAGTTTCTTTGCATAGTTGATCACATAATCTATGCCGATGTCCTGGAGAATTTTAATGCTGACAATGTTTCTGGAGTTGGTCAAGGCCTGGCGCAGCAAGGTGGGTCCGTAAAATTTATGTGCGTAGTTATTGGGTTTCCACACCCTGTCATGGATCTTGTCCTCATATACCACAGGCGAATCAATAATGGTCGTGGCCGGCGTGTATCCCTTGTCCAGGGCCGCCGCGTAAAGGATGGGCTTAAATGCGGAGCCCGGCTGACGTCTGGATTGAACCGCCCGGTTAAACTGGGAGTCCCTGAAATCCCGGCCGCCGATCATGGCTTTAACATGGCCGGTTTCGGCTTCGATGCTCAAAAGTGCGGACTGGGCAACAGGCTCCTGGTACAAGGCAAATTCATATTCCGCTTCCGCCGTCATCTCTTCAAGGACTTTCAGATAGATGACATCGCCGTTTTTTAAGGCCTGGGAAGGCTTTTTAATCTGGGCATAGTGATAGGACACATTGGGGTTTGGTTCTCTGGCCCATGTCATGGTATCCAGCCGAATGATGCCTGTGACATTGCCGACCCTGACATGAGTCACCCCATTGTGATCGTCCACGTCCAGGACAACCCCTGTGTACACCTCGCCTTTCACTGGACGGCTTCCCGCCAGTTCTTCGGCAACACCACGGCTGAAATCTTCAACCTGAAGGGCAGGTATATTTTTAATCGGGCCCCGGTAACCGCAACGTTTATCCAGGTCCAGCAGACCTTGATTCACCGCATTCCGGGCCATTTTCTGCAGTTCAATGTTGACTGCGGTATGGATGCTCAACCCCTGGGTGTACAGCGCATCCTTGCCGTATTTTTTTTCAACATACCGTCTGACATGTTCTGTGTAACAGGGAACCCGTTCGATGAACCAATTTTTCCGGGGCTTGATATCCAGTTTGGCGTTCAGGGCCTCGGTGGCCTCCAGATTGGAGATCATGCCCTCTTCCTTCATGCGGTTCAGGGTATAGACCTGGCGCTGTCGGGCCAGTTCCGGATGGTGAAAGGGACTGTATCGACTGGGCGCCTGGGGCAGGCCGGCCAGCAAGGCGCATTCAGCCAGGCTCAGGTCCTTGACATGTTTGCCGAAATAATTCTCAGACGCAGCTTCTACACCGTAAGCGCCATGCCCCAGGTAGATCTGGTTTAAATAGAGGAAAAGGATCTCATCTTTGGAGAGCTTTTTTTCAATTTTGTAAGCGAGAATGGCCTCTTTGACCTTGCGTTCATAGGTTTTTTCCGGCGTCAGAAGAAACGATTTGGTCACCTGCTGGGTGATGGTGGAGCCCCCCTGGACGATGGAACCGGCCTTAAAATTTTTAATGAACGCCCGGACAATGGATTTTACATCAATGCCGGGGTGCTCCCTGAACCGGGAATCCTCTGCCGCCACAAAGGCATTAAGCAGATTGGCAGGCATATCCGACAGCGGCACAACGATTCTGCGCTCATTATAAAACTCGCCGATTTTTCTGCCGTCATCGGAGAAGACATTGGTCACAATGGCCGGGCGGTAGTCATTGAGCGTATTGATCTTGGGAAGGTCCTGGCTGAAATAATAAAATCCGGCAGTCATGGCGGCACAGCCTGCGATAACCGCAAGAAGGAACAGGATAAACAGCCACATGAAAAAAGAGAGCCAGATACTTTTCTCTTTTTTTCTGCTTCGCTTTTTCAGAATCTGGGTCCGGCTTTGTTGTTTTGTCATAGGATTTCGAAATGATATTATATTTTGATAAAATAGTTGCTTGTATCAGATTAGAATTAAGATAGCAATAGAAAGGCGAAAGGCCTACAGGGCTAACGCACGTAAATAGTCCAAAGTGCCTATCGCCTTGATATTTAGGGTTGTCAACCAAACATCACCTCTTTGAGATATTCCTGGTCCATTGCAGCATTTAAACGCTTTGATTTGATGCTGCCTTTAAATCCTTTATGCTCTCTAAGCAGATTTAAGGCAATGTGACGAATTGCTGCAAAATTTTCCGGTCCAAATCCTTTCCTGATCCTGCTTTCATCTTCTCGAAAGGCTATATCCAAAACCCAATGAACCGAATTTTCAATCCCCCAATGCTTTCTGACTGCGTCCCCAAATGTTTCCGCACAACAGTCAAGACTTGATATATAATAGCGTTTCTCATGGCTGACCTCTCCATTGATTTCTCTTGTGCTTTCAACCATCCCCAAAGATTTAAGTCCCGCCCAATTACCTTTGTCAGTAAGCCAATCTATATCTGATGTCATTACATGCCGACGAGTTTCAATTCGACCATGCTCGCCGTCCACTGTTGTATTTTCATCGAAAACATAGCCTGCTTTTTTCATGTCTATCATGTTTTCAAAAAATAGACTTGTATCATTATAAAGGGTTTTGTGGTTTTCTTTTAAAGCAAGTATATAATCATTTTTTTGCGCCATTATCACCTGTGCAATCTTTTTTTGTGTACCCATGGCGTCAATGGTGATGATACACCCAGATAAATCGAGCAATTTTAGAAGGTAAGGGATGGCTGTAATCTCATTCGATTTTTCTTCCGTTTTAAGCTGCCCAAGTACAACCTTATTTGAGGATGCCCAGGCGCTAATCATGTGGATGGCTTTTTTATCGTCCGCCTTATTATGAGAACGTCTTAATGTTTTTCCATCAATGGCGACAACTTCGCCTTTTGTTTGCTTGGCTACTGAGGCAATCCATTGTTTAAAGCTGCCTTGGAACTCCTGGGGATTCATTCGTTCAAATATTCTGCCAAACGTATCGTGGGACGGTATCCCATAAGGCAGTTCCAAAAATTTTGGAAGCCACCGTTTCCGTTGTTTTCCAAAATTTTCAATTTGCTCATAAGTATCAGCTCCGGCAACGACACCGCAAATGGCAATGATGATAACATCAATCAGTTTATGGCATTTGTTGTGATGCCGAGGGTCTTCTATTTTTGCAAAAAATTCATCTATTGATTTTTCATGCATTGGCAACTCCTTATAATTGTTGCCAAATATATACACCATGTAATAGAAAAAATCTAGCGATAATATTTTCAATATTATCAAGCAATTAGTGTTTTTTGCAGTGGTGGGTATTTGCCTTTTGAGATTTAAGGACATGCCCTACCTACCTTCGCGTTTTTTTACATGCGATAACCCTGGAAAGGCCTATCTACCTGAAACCCTTTGCCGAACCGTGCATTCGGGTGATATTCAGCGATCATGTGAGCCCCGGTGGAAAGCCTTTTTAATAGCATCGCTAAAGCGCTGTGATTATCTGCAAGAGACTTATTCAACGACAAAATTGTATTTACCCTTACACTCAATACCATTTCCGCACAGAATAAAACAATAGTGTAATTATCCACCACGCTACATTTAAAAATAACGAACGCGACTAACAGCAACCATAGGTTACCCCTCTCAATCCATCCGCTTTCAATATTCAAAAAAAGCACATATAAATTCAATGTGTTGAATTTATATGTGACACATCATCCTGCTTTTATAAAATGCCTTACCTCTATAATTTATTGCGTGCGCACTATATTATATGCACCCTGGCATCAGAATTGCTGTTATAAATTCACGATACAATATTTCCGATAATCAGGAGAATAGTAAAGGAGCCTAACACAATATGCCATTCAACATTCATGCAGACCTAAAAATATATCAAATAATCCAGCGGTTTCCCCAGACCCGGCCTGTTTTTACGGCAAACGGTCTGGGTGCCCTGGTCAATGAAGATGCCATGCGCGTGCTCGCACCGTTTTTAACTCTGGGCACAGCATTAAAAAGTCGGTTCATCAACATTGAGGCATTCATTGAGATGCTTGAGGGTGCCATTGCCCAAGATCCGGCCATTGACGCCCCGGGGCTCTCCTCCATGGAAGCACAGAAAGACTTAACATTTCTTGGGCTTATGCCCTGCGGGTTAAAAATGCCTTTCAGCCGGGCGTTTTCCCAATTTTTGAACGATCTTTCAGCCCAGGAAGGGCTTGATATTCAATCGGCGGTTGAAGGCAATGTAAACCAGGAACTGTCTTACTATTCCTATGTTGACACCATCGAATCCAAAGAGGAACTGCCGGATATTATTGTGTCGGCGGATTTCAATGTATTTTTAGGCCAGCGGTTTTACAACAATTTTGTGGCACCGGGACATTTCACTGGTTATGGCGAACTGGCTGCCGGTCCTAATTTTTCCGACGCACAAATTTTAGATCCCAAAAACGAATATACCATTTTATGCATTAATCCCCTGGTGGTGATTGCCAACCTTGATCAGCTGGAGGGTCGGGAACTGCCGCGCACCTGGGCGGATATGCTGGCACCGGAGTGGGAAAAAAGCGTGATCATCAGGGGCGGAGACGGATTCTATTGCCATGCGGTCCTGCTGCCCACGTTCAAGGAGCATGGGAACAAAGGCTTAGAGGCCTTGGCGAAAAACGTACTCGAAGGGCTTCATCCGTCCCAGATGGTCAACCGGATAGACAGCAACGGCCCCGGCGCACTGTATGTGATGCCTGCCTTTTTTGCCGACCGTATCCGGCACAAGGAGCGAATCAAAATAATATGGCCCGAGGACGGGGCACTGGCAAGCCCGGTGATTCTCCAGGTCAAACCTGACAAAAAAGAGGAACTCAAACCGGTTCTTGATTATCTTGTGGGCACCCAGCTTGCTCAAATTCTTGGCGGCGCAGGATTCCCAGTGCCCCATGCAGATGTGAAGGCCGATGTACAGGACAAACCCTTGAAATGGCTGGGGTGGGACTTTTTAAGGCAAAACGATTTACCAGCCTTAAATGTTGAAATTGATAAGATTTTCATGCCCCTGGCACCTTGATAAAACATGAACCAGGTATTGAAAAAAACAGATCCATCCATCAGGCTGGTAACGGTGGCAGGCCCGCCCTCAAGCGGAAAAACATCGTTGATTCTGCACACGGCTGCAGTGCTTTTGGAACAAGGGCTTCGCATCGGCATCATCAAGTTTGACTGCCTCACCGGAGACGACCATAAAAGATATGAGCAGGCGGGGCTGCCTGTGAAAAAGGGACTGGCCGGCGGGCTGTGCCCGGACCATTTTTTCATTGCCAACATTGAAGCCTGTGTGCAATGGGGTATCGGGCAAGGCTTCGATATGCTGATCAGTGAAAGCGCAGGGCTTTGTAATCGCTGCTCGCCCCATATTAAGGGAATTTTGGCCGTTTGTGTCATTGACCATTTAAGCGGTGTGCACACCCCCAGAAAAATCGGTCCCATGCTGAAAAACGCCGACCTTGTGGTGCTGACCAAAGGGGACATTGTCTCCCAGGCTGAACGGGAAATTTTCGCCTTTCGTGTCCGCCAGGCCAATGCCAAGGCCGCAGTACTGCCGGTCAATGGGCTGACCGGCCAGGGCTCTTTGCTGTGTGCCGGTCATTTTAAAACAGCCGCGGCCATTGAAACATTAAATGACATGCGGCTGCGGTTTACCATGCCGGCTGCCCTATGTTCCTATTGTCTGGGTGAAACCAAAATCGGACCGGACAGTCAGATCGGCAATGTTAAAACCATGGATTTTACGTGATGGAAAAAGAGAACCCAAACCGCGACACAGAGACAGATATATTGAATCTTGGGTTGGACCGGCTAATGGAAAAATATCCATATTTAAAGGATTTTTTCAGTGCCCTTGAGATAGATCCCGGCCCGGGGCAAACGACACTGGCCATGCGCATTAAAAGCCTGACCGCGGACCATCTGTCCAAATTCGGCCTGGACCACGAATCCCTGTCTGCCCAGATGCTGGAATTCATTTCAAAAATGGAGCAACCCCGCCACAAAAGCCATGGCAGCCTCGACCATCTGGTCATTGAGGCCGGTTTTGATAAAAGCGGACGCCCGGAAGCCATGGGCATCACCCTTATGCCCGGCGAGGTGGTCAGTGTGGTGGGCCCAACAGGTTCGGGCAAAAGCCAACTGCTTTCGGATATTGAGTGCCTGGCCCAGGGAGACACCCCTTCGGGGCGAAACGTCCTGCCCGACGGACAACCGCTGGATGCACAGTCACGTTTTTCCGGCGAATTCAGGCTGGTGGCCCAGCTTTCCCAGAATATGAATTTTGTCATGGATCTGACCGTGGAGGCATTTTTGCAAATGCATGCCGAAAGCCGCCTGATCAACAATATTCCCGAAAAAATAAAACAGATATACCGGTCCGCTGTCATGCTTGCCGGTGAACCCTTTTCCCTGGACACGGCCATTACCTCCCTGTCCGGCGGCCAGTCCCGGGCGCTGATGATCGCCGATGTTGCCTATCTGAGCGCCTCCCCCGTGGTGTTGATCGATGAGATTGAAAATGCAGGCATCGACCGAGTCAAAGCAATCTCCCTGCTGCTCAACAAGGAAAAAATTGTCCTCATAGCCACCCATGACCCCCTTCTGGCACTGTCCTGTGACCGGCGCATCGTGATAAAGAACGGCGGCATTGCCGATGTTGTCAAAACCCTGGACACGGAAAAAAAGAGTGCCGTCTGCCTATCCGATCTGGACAAAAAACTAAGCCTTTTACGGGAACGGGTTCGAAAGGGCAAACACCTCATTTTCGATCAAAATTATTTCTTCGAACAGCCTTGATTCTATTTTCAAATTGACATTTTTTGCCCAAACCATTAATTATTTAAGTTTTGATATGGTTGGCTGGATAAAATGTGTATAATATTAAAGCGGTTTTAAAAAAACTGAACGCTTTAAAGATCCGGCTTCAAGCGGCGATTGCTGCCTTCAATTTATCGAACACTCAAATTATAAGGAAGACAACGAGTCATGCCGGAACTTGATTTTGAAAAAACCGGCGGGCTGATCCCCGCCATTGCCCAGGATGTGGATACAGGTGAGGTGCTAATGATGGCCTACATGAACAAAGAGGCCTTTGAAGAGACACTTGCCTGCGGCAATGCCGTCTATTACAGCCGGTCCAGGAACAAATTATGGAAAAAGGGAGAAACCTCGGGACACGTTCAACTGGTCAAGGAGATCCGGGTGGACTGCGACAACGACACTGTGCTTCTCAAGGTGACCCAGGTGGGCGGTGCCGCCTGCCACAAAGGATATAAGAGCTGTTTTTACCGCGTAGTTGAAAACAATGAATTTAAAATAGTTGAACAGCGGGTCTTTGATCCGGAAAAGGTGTACAAGTAATGGATAAAAAGTTAAAGCTGGGCATTCCCAAAGGAAGCCTGCAGAATGCAACCGTCAACCTGTTCAGACGTTCGGGATGGAAAATAAACGTTGAAGGCAGAAGCTATTTCCCGGACATTGATGATGACACCATTGAATGCGCCCTGTGCCGGGCCCAGGAAATGTCAATCAATGTGGAATCCGGCGTTATTGATGCAGGCCTAACCGGTCTTGACTGGGTGGCTGAACACGAGTCTGATGTCCACGTTGTGACGGATCTTGTTTATTCAAAGGTATCTGCCCGGCCCGCCCGGTGGGTAATTGCCGTGGCAGGAGATTCTGAAATCAACAGTCTTGAGGATCTGGAAGGCAAAACCATTTCCACCGAACTTGTAAAATTTACAAAACGCTTTTTTGAATCCCGCAACATTCATGTCAATGTAAAATTTTCCTGGGGCGCCACGGAAGCCAAAATCGTATCCGGCTTGGCTGATGCCATTGTGGAAATCACCGAGACCGAAAGCACGATCCGGGCCCACAATTTAAAGGTGATCCACGAGATCATGAAGACCAACACCCAGCTGATTGCCAATAAAACCGCCTGGCAGGATCCGGCCAAACGAGAAAAAATTGAGCAGATTGCCATGTTGCTCCAGGCAGCCCTTGTGGCGGAAAAGCTTGTAATGCTTAAAATGAATGTCCCTGAATCAAAAATTGCTGCTGTGGTAGACCTGCTGCCAAGCCTCAACGCCCCCACCGTGGCCTCCCTGTACCAGTCCAACTGGTTCTCCGTGGAGACTGTGGTTGAAAACAGTGTGGTCCGGGACCTGATCCCCCAGCTGTTGAAGGCTGGTGCTGAAGGTATCATTGAATGCTCATTGAATAAGGTGATCTAAACATGACTGTGGCCAAACGATGTGAACAGATGAAACCGTTCATTGCCATGGACGTGATGGAAAAGATCCATAAAATGGAAGCCCAGGGGATTGACGTCATTCACATGGAGATCGGCGAACCCGACTTCAATGTGCCGGAATGCGTCAACCGGGTCTGTATCGAGGCGTTAGAACAGAACGAAACCTGTTACACCAACAGCTTGGGCGATATTCGCCTGCGCCGGGCCATCAGTGATTATCACAAGCGCATCTACGGCACGACGGTTGATCCCGATCAGATACTTGTAACCAACGGAACCTCTCCGGCCATGCTTCTGGTGTTCAGCGCACTGTTGGATCCCGGCGATGAGATCATCGTTTCAGATCCCCATTATGCCTGCTATGCCAATTTCATCCGCTATGTCCAGGGGGAACCTGTTTTTGTCGAAGTGCATGAGCAGGACGGGTTTATATATACCCCCGAAGCCATCAGGGAAAAAATCACACCCAAAACCAAGGCGATTTTTATCAACTCTCCGTCCAACCCCACGGGCACAGTCATCTCCGCAGACCGGATGAAAGAAATTGTGGACGTTGCCAAAGAACACGGGCTGTACGTTGTTTCCGATGAAATCTACCACGGTCTGACCTATGAAGGCAAAGATCACTCTATTCTGGAATTTACCGACCAGGCATTTGTGCTCAACGGGTTTTCCAAACTGTTTGCCATGACAGGGCTTCGGTTAGGGTACCTGATTGCCCCTCCAAAATTTGTCCGGGCTCTTCAGGTGCTGCAGCAGAACTTCTTTATCTGCGCCAATTCTGTGACCCAGCTGGCCGGGGCCGCTGCGCTGACCGATGCGGAGGAAGAAACCAAGGTCATGTGTGATACGTATAATGAGCGCCGAAAATTCATGATCAAGCGCCTGAAGGAGATGGGTCTGTCGATGATGGTGGAACCCACGGGTGCGTTTTATGTTTTTGTAAATTTTAAACATATTTCCACTGACTCCTATGCCCTGGCATTTGACATCCTGGAAAAGGCACACATCGGGGTGACCCCGGGTATTGATTTCGGCGCCAATGGAGAGGGATACATTCGATTCTCCTATGCCAATTCCCTGGAAAACCTTAAAATCGGAATGGACCGACTGGAAGAATATTTGAAAAGGTATGCATGAAAATCCGCGCCGTTGAATTTGTAAAAAGTGCGGTTAAACCCGCCCAGTACCCGGAATACGGTTTCCCGGAAATCGCGTTTGCGGGCAGGTCAAATGTGGGAAAATCGTCTTTGATCAACACCTTGATTAACCGCAAGGATATGGTTAAAACAAGTTCCCGGCCCGGCTGCACCCAGTTGATTAATTTCTTTCTGGTCAATGGGGATTTGTCCCGGGGCGATTTGTCCCAGGGAGAGGCCTCCCAGGAGGCGCTCTCCCTGGTTGACCTTCCCGGGTACGGATATGCCAAGGTGTCCAAAACAATCAGGGCACAATGGCAGCCCATGGTGGACAACTATGTGGGAACGCGCGATAATCTGATGGGCCTGATTCTCCTCATGGATATCCGCAGGGATCCCGGCAAAGAAGAACTTGACATGGTCCGCTGGCTTGAAACAAAGCAGATACCTTGCCTCCTGGTGCTGACCAAAGCGGATAAATTGTCAAAAACCAAACAGTTAAAACAATTGGATGCTGCCTGCAAGGCGTTTAACCGGGATCGCAACGGAATCGTTCTTTTTTCGGCCAAAACCCGCCAGGGCCGGCAGACCATATGGGATGAAATCCAAAACCTCATTGACTGGTATCAGGAGGAGGATTAGATGTCTAAAATCACCCGTTCGGGGTTCGTGGGTATTATCGGTGCCCCCAATGCCGGCAAATCCACCCTGCTCAATCAGGTCCTGGGTCAAAAAATATCCATTACATCAAAAAAGCCCCAGACCACCCGGGACCGGATCATCGGCATTGTAAATCGCCCCCACTCCCAGATCGTGTTTCTGGATACGCCGGGAATTCACAAAAGCACAACCCTGCTTAATCAGCGAATCGTGGACCAGGCCATGCAGGCCATGGATGATGTGGATCTAATTCTTTTCATGGTGGACAGCACATCCCGCAACTATTCATCGGAAAAAATGATCGTAAAGCGGTTTGAAGCCGTGGAGAAACCGGTTATCCTGGCATTGAACAAAATTGATCTGGCAAAAAAAGCGGTTGTGTATGAGCAGGTGGAAATGTTCCGGCATATGTATGAGTTTGAAACCATTGTCCCTGTCTCTGCCAGAAAAAACACCCAGGTGGATCTGCTTCTCAAGGAAGTGGAATCCTGTTTACCCGAGGGACCGCCCCTCTATCCCGAGGAGACCTTTACCGATGTTTCCGAAAAATATATGGTCAGCGAAATTATCCGGGAAAAGGTGTTCAGACTAACGGGGATGGAGATCCCCTATTCATCAGCTGTAACGGTGGATGCCTTTGATGTGGAAAAAAAGCTGATCGTCATCCATGCAAGCATCCATCTGGTGCGCGATTCCCAAAAGGGTATTGTCATTGGAAAAAACGGAAGTATGCTCCAGCGCATCGGATCAGACGCCCGGAAAGATATTGAACAGATGCTGGGCAGCAAGGTGTTGCTTAAGCTGTTTGTTAAGGTGACGCGGGATTGGGTGTCTAATAAACGGCACCTCAGTGAATTCGGATATTAATGCGTTTGGACGAAAAGTCACCCACCTGCTGCGTTGCAAAAAAAATTTGCAATCCTCACAACAATGAGGTTGCTCCGGTTGCAAATTTTTCTGCGCCTTGCATCTGGGCAACCTTTCGCCCAAACACAAAGGCATCGTTCAAACAGTAAATACAGGCGATATGACAGATATAAATAATTTTTTTTCTTTTCCCGACGATATTGTAACAAAAAAAGAGCGATCCAAGGCCAGGGAGCTTCGGAACAGCCAGTGGTGGAAGCGAAAACGATCATCCGGCATATGTCACTATTGCGGGGAGCGGTTCCCCCCCAAAGAACTGACTATGGATCACGTGATACCCCTATCCCGGGGCGGGCGCTCGGAGAAATTTAACCTGGTGCCATGCTGCAAGGAATGCAATACGCAAAAACAACGCATGCTGCCGGCAGAGTGGGACGAACATATGGAACGGCTGACGGCTGATAAAAAAAACCGACCAGATTAAATCCGGTCGGTTTTTATGGTTTTATGGGCGATGACAGGTTGTTATTTGTTGCTGCACAACCTATGGATGGTCTGGGCATGCCATTCTCCGCGACCGGAAAAGGTGGGCTGACCAAGATCTATGAGATGTTTGGCAACCTGATCATAGGTGGCACCTTGTTCGCGCATGGTGTTGATGATATCCATGATCTCTTCTCTGGGCATCAGTTCTGCAGATTCACAGAATGATGATTCTGCAGATGCAGGTTCCGGTGTCGGAGGCGCAACAATTTTTCTGCGTTTTTTTACAACATTGTTTTCCTGGACCGCGTTCTGGGCAGCAGCTTTCCGGCGTTCTTCCTCGGCCATTTCCGCTCTAAGCAGATCTTCCACTGTGCCGTCGACCTCTTCTTCATCCGGGGCCTGGGACGATACATAATGATGTTCAAACGTCGGGGCGATATCCATTTCCTCGTCCGCAGAAAGATTCAGGCGATCCATGATAATCTCAATGGCGTCGGCCTGACGCTGAAGCAGATCAGCAGTTCTTTCCTGAATCGTAATCATATATTCCTGGTTTTTAATCAGAATATCCACCTGATTGCCCAAGTTATCCAGAATATCCGCTAAAAGGACTGTATTTGGATCTTCAGCGACCTGGTTACCCGGTGCCTGCTGGGGTATTCCCGGCGGCATGGGGCGTTTCATTTGCGGGGTTCTAGTATTCGTGGGATAACCGGATCCGCCATATGAATTAAACCGGGATGTATTGGAGTAGTACGAATTGTCAAAATTTTTTCTTGTTTTAGGTGTTCTTGCCTTTTCGGACTGGCCGTTACGAAGGCTCTGTAAAAAATCGTTCATGGTATAAACCTCTCTCTCCTTGATTCTCCCTATTATACCGCATGTTTAAAATTTTGTGGCCTGAAAGTTGCCGTGCTCTTCCTCAATCAACAAATGCGAGCCATAACAAGGATGTAAAAGTTCATTTTCTTTGGGTATATCGCAGACGTCGTTATCCAATTTTTTACGCCGATTGTCAAGAAAATTTTTAACAATTCCCTAATCTTGTACAACCGGATTTCTTATTTAATATTTTTTTACGACACGTTTGCCGCCTGCAGTATGTTGTGAAGCATATTGAATACTTCCAAGGTGTATGTTACCATAATTCAAGAAAAATTGGCAACCCGTTAAAAGTGAATTTTCGGGTAAAATCTGTAAAGCTTTGTGAAGAAAGAGTGTAGATGGAAAACAAACACTACGACACCCCTTTTACCGTGGATACGGCCGATGTCATCACACCGGATCTGCTGGAACCCATTGAATACGCATATAAATCAAAACGCAGCATTGATATTAAAATCACCCAGCCCGAATACACGTCGGTCTGTCCCATGACAGGCCTGCCGGATAACGGGACGATCATCATCGACTACCGTCCCGATGCCCATCTGGTGGAGTTGAAGTCACTTAAATTTTATTTGATGCAGTACAGAAACGTCGGGATGTTTTATGAACATGTGGTAAATAAAATCCTGGACGATCTGGTCTCGGTGATCAAGCCGCTTTACATGAAGGTAACAGGCGAATTCACCCCCCGCGGCGGGATTTCGTCCGTTGGATCTGCCGAATATACCAAGGGCGAAGCCGATAATTAATCATTGAACGAAATCTTCGTGTTTGGACAAATCTTCGTCCAAACACAAATTAAATTCAGTCATCAAGCGTTAAGACCTGCCTCAAATTCCCGAATCATCTCATGGGCCTGGGCGCTGCTGTCAAGAGTTGATAACTCTTTGCGAAACACAGCTGAGCCGGGCAATCCCCGAACAAACCATGCAAGCCGCCCACGGAGCATCCTGCACGCCGTGATTTCCCCGAAATAGGACACATACCCCTGGGTCAGCGCTTCCATTTTTCTGAAAATATCCCAAGGTTCAGGGCGGGTGAATGTGCCATGGGCCACATACTGTTCGATCTGTGACAGGATGAACGGATTTGCCATGGCCGCCCTGCCGACCATAACGGCGTCACAACCGGTTTGGGAAAGCATGTCGCCTGCATCCTGGGGGGTAATGATATCGCCGTTTCCGATTACGGGAATTTGGATGGCCTGTTTAACCCTCGCAATCTGTTGCCAATCCGCCTGGCCCTTGAATCCCTGGGCTGCGGTCCTCGGGTGAACGACAATGGCGTCAACCCCCTGATCTTCGGCGATTTTCGCCAGATTCACAGCCTGATCCCCGGACGCATCCCAGCCGCTGCGTATTTTTATGGTAAAGGGAAGGGATGTGGCCTCCCTGACAGCCTTTATAATTTTTTGGGCAAGCCCCGGCTCTTTCATCAATGCCACACCGGCCCCCTGTTTGATCACTTTTCTTACACTGCATCCAAAATTGATGTCAATGATATCGGCTGTTCCCAAATCACTGATAAAGGCCGCAGCCTGACCCATGGACACAGGATCCGATCCAAAAATCTGTACGGACAAGGGCCGTTCGCTCTCCTTGGACTCAAGCAGGGTTATGGTTTTTTCCGAATTGTAGAATATGCCTTTGGCACTGATCATCTCCGAGCATACCACAGCGCATCCGCAATCCTTTATCAGCTGCCTGAAAGGCAGATTGGTAATCCCGGCCAAAGGTGCCAGAAAGGTGACGCCGTTGATTTCCAGATCTTTTATTTTCATAGTTTATTGTAGGGTCATTTTGGGGATCGTCTCCCCATGGACGATTTCTTAATATCAAGCCCTGTTCTGGCATAGCAGAAAAGGCAGTTGTGGAAACAAGGGTGGTCTTCATAGGAACCGATATCAAACGATTTTGTGCATTGACAGCCTTGCTTACGCCGTTGTCCATAATCGCCGCGGGTTTCCGGATTTCCCCCAAATAAAGTTTTATAAAGACGCCCGTTGATACAGGCATTCAAAGATGTATATCTTTCCAATCCGGCGGCGTCTATCAGCTCTTTTTCGCAGCATAGAAAAAGCTCCATACCAAGGGGGTTAAGAAACCGAGCCATCTTGCGAATAATATCTGTCTTGCGGGCCATGCCCGGATCTATAAATTGAATCGCGGGCCTGCCAGGCTCGGCCATGCGCTTGATTCGTGCGTCCACCTTTTTGTACGGATCATAAAAACTGGTGATACATTGCTTGATGCCCAGTTGTGCCAGTTGCATGGCAATGGATTCAAAGGCGTCAAGATTGTTAAATATCCGGCCATCCGTCTCATAAAAACAGATGGGATCAAAGCGCCAGGCAATCTGCTCCGGGGCGAATTTCTGGGCAATTCGCCGGACCTGGTCCAAACGAACTGACAGATCCGGCAAATTGGGTTCAAGAACGGTTACAGGCGTATTGATGGTGAAATTGAAAAACAGGTGAAATCCTTTCTGTGCTAAAATTTTATGGGCGTTCAAATCCAAAAACGGTCCATAATTTTTAGACCAGAAGACAATGGTGTGAATCTCTTTAGGGGTCGCGTCAACCCTGCGAGACTGCCGGTTAAATGGATTGGTTACAACAAAAAACCCTTTTTCAATTCTATCCAGAAACCAGGCGGCGTACCAGCCTGGTATATCCGTTCGCCTGGAGGCGGACAAAATGCCGGAGGGACCGGTCAAGCTATGGTCCCTCGGTTTTAGTTTTTTTTCGCGGGGAAAAGGAGATAATATTGTTCTGTTTTTTTTCAGACGTTTCATCCGATTCGGGGGCGTCGTCGTCATCTTCACCGGGCACGACCGGGGCAACCACTTTTTCCAGGCGCATACTTTTGCCGTTCATGGAAAATACCTGGCCATTGATGTATTCCGCCCTTAAAATCCAGGTCACAACCTGTAAGGGTATCTGCAGCATCAACAGCCGGATCTGATACCAGTCTTTTTTATGGTCCGGCACAATATCTTCAACCCGGGCAAAACTGATGGGGTCGTTTTCCATGTAAATCAATACAATATCTTTAATTTCAGCCACGCGGCCTCCATAACCATATATTCGGCATATTAAACGTTGTGATTCGGCAGGATTAAACTGCTGGTATCAGTGAAGTAACGGCACAACCAGTACAGGGACACTAGTGCGCTTAAGCACCTTGCGGGCAATGTTATCCCCAATGGCACTTTCCAAAAAACTTTGGTGTCCTCCCCCGATAACAATGACATCACACCCTTCTGCCACGGCTGTTCCGGTAATTTCATCGGCAATGGACTTGCTCTCCGTGACCAGAATTTTTTCAATGGGAGAATTGATCTCCATATCCGAGGGCGTATTTTCCTTATCTTCGAGGAACCCTGCAATGGCCTGTTTTATGCCTAAGGCATCCACGTTTTTGCCTGTAAGCAGGTTGTGTGCACCGGCTTTTTGTTCGGATCTGATGGTATTGTAAAGTGTCTCACCAAATGCACGTTGTACGCGCCGTTGTGCGTTTTTGCCGGCCTCTTCCATAACATGAAGCACGATGATGGAGGCCTCGCTCAACGTGGAAAGGGAAACGGCATGTTTAAACACCTCTTTCATATTGGTGGACAGGTCCGAGGCAAATAATATACGCTGGGGTTTCTGGATCATAATCTAACTCCTTTGGGTTGCTGCATATCTAATGATAAGATAATAGCTCATCACTGTTAGTAAGCAAGCACTAATCCTTATTTTTATTGATTGTTAAGTAACGTTACTTTATCATTGCCCTATGCCAAGTAACGTTAAAATCGTTGCTTTCAAAGAATAATAAAACGGGTGACGTGTTGAACAACGACGGGATCTGGAACCTCAATTTTTTATACCACATTTTAGATGCCATGGCCGAGGGATTGTTTACCTTGGACCAGGACGGTACAATTACCGCCTGGAACCGGGCCATGGAAAATATCAGCGGTTACACGGCCGAACAGGCCGTGGGCCGACAATGCACCCTGATCAAGTGCAGCCGATGTTATGATCAGACAAAGCCGACGGATGCCTCCCATTGCAAGGTGCTGACCCAAGGCAAAACAGAGGTCAAGGAGTGCTTTATCCGGCACAAAGACGGTTATGATGTTCCGGTGATCAAAAATGCAAGGCTGGTCCGTGATGAAACGGGCAAAGTGCTGGGCATCGTGGAAACACTGACCGACCTAACGGAAATCAAAGCCATCAAGGCCCGGGAAGCATCGGCCAAGCAGGAACTCAAAAAGCGTTATGCCATGGGCAATATTATCGGCAAATCGGCTGCCATGGAAAAGGTGTTCCATGCCATCCGGGCGGCGGCAGACAGCCGGGCCACCATCCTGATCCAGGGGGAGAGCGGCACAGGAAAAGAACTTGTGGCCCGGGCCATCCACTATGAAGCCGCAGGAGGCCAGCGCCCCCTGGTAACGGTAAACTGCTCGGCATTGTCCGAAACCCTGCTGGAAAGTGAGTTGTTCGGCCATGTTAAAGGCGCGTTTACCGGTGCGCATAAAGACCGGATCGGGCGGTTTGAACAGGCGGATACCGGCACCATCTTTCTTGATGAAATCGGGGAACTGACGCCATACATGCAGGTAAAGCTGCTGCGGGTTTTACAGGAAAGAGAAATTGAGCGGGTGGGGGATACCCGCAAAAAGAAAATTGACATCCGGGTCATTGCAGCCACCCACAAAGATTTGAACACCCTGACCCGGGAGGGTCTGTTTCGTGAGGATTTGTATTATCGGCTTAAGGTATTTCCCATCCGGCTTCCTCCGTTGCGGCAGCGTTTGGAAGACATTCCGCTGCTGGTTCGCAATTTCATCGAAAAAGGCAACAAGAGAGAGAGCATGGACATCCACAATGTAACCCCGGATGCCATGAAAGCGCTCATGGCCTATCCCTGGCCCGGAAATGTACGGGAACTGGAAAACGCCATTGCCCATGGCTTTGTGCTGTGCCGTACCCGGGAGATCACCTGTGCCGATCTGCCCGACGAAGTGTGCGGGGAAAACCAAGGTAATGCAGCTTCCCCAGGCAGCGAGCCATTTCCCGATACATCCGCCTTTTCCCAGACCCCATTAACCCGGGAGCGCCTGGTGGCCCTTCTGGATGCCTGCAACTGGAATAAGGCGGAGGTGGCCAGACAACTGGGAAAAAGCCGGACCCTTGTCTGGAAATACATGAAAAAATGGGATATTCCACTTAAAAAAGGTTAACACCAAACATAAAGGCTGTACAATGACAGATCCCCTGTTCGATCCCATCCAAATCAATACATTGAGCCTTCCCAACAGGATTTATATGCCGGCCATGCACCTGGGCATGGCACAGGATTATGAAGTAACGGATCAAATCCTTGCATTCTACGCAAGACGTGCCCAGGGCGGGCCGGGTATGATTTGCGTGGGGTATGCCACGGTGGACGAACTGTCCGGCAACACCCGGAACATTGGCGCCCATAATGACAAATTTATCCCGGGATTGACCCGGCTGGCAGAGACCATCCGGAAAAACGGGAGCCGTTGCGCCGTGCAGATCAACCATGCCGGCCGGTATAATTTTTCATTTCTGATTAACGGCAAACAGCCCGTAGCCCCGTCCGCCATTGCCTCAAGAATGACCAAGGAGACACCCAGAGCCCTTGAAATCAACGAAATTCCGCAATTTATCGAATCCTTTGCAAATGCGGCCTTCCGGGTGAAACAGGCAGGTTTTGATGCGGTGGAAATTTTATCGGGCACGGGGTATCTGATCTCCGAATTTTTGTCTCCACTGACCAACCAGCGCACAGATGAATACGGCGGCTGCCTTGAAAACCGCATGCGGTTTGGGCTGCAAGTGGCCCAGGCGGTCCGGGATGCCGTGGGGCCGGACTATCCCTTGATTGTGAGAATGAACGGCAATGATTTTATGCCCGGGGGCAATGACCGGTCGGAACTGATCGAATATGCAAAACAACTGGCCAAAGGGCCCGTGGATGCCTTGTGCATAAATGTCGGCTGGCATGAGGCCCAGGTACCTCAAATCGTGGCCCAGGTGCCCGGGGGCGCATTTGGCTATCTTGCCGGCGATATCCGGGCCGCGGTGGATGTGCCCGTGATCGCAAGTCACAGGATCGATAGCCCAGAAACCGCCCGAGATATGATTGATCAAAAACTATGTGACATGGTGGCTATGGGGCGCAGCCTGATTGCAGACCCGAATCTGCCCCGAAAAGCCAGAGAAGGCAGAGAAAAGGATATTATTCATTGCCTTGCCTGCGCCCAGGGCTGCCTTGACAACCTGTTCAAACTTAAACATGTGGAATGTCTTTGCAATCCGCTGGCCGGTCATGAGTACCGCAAAACGCCGGCCCCAGTTGCCACAGGCCAAAAAGTGATGGTAGTTGGCGGTGGACCCGCCGGTTTGACGGCCGCCCTGGCCTGTGCCCGGCGGGGACATGTTGTAACGGTTTACGAGCGTTCCGGACGTTTGGGCGGGCAACTGCACCTGGCAGCCGCCCCCCCGGGCAGAAATACATTTGCCCGGTTTTCAGAAGACCTTACGCATCAACTTTCTGCGGAAAAAATCCCCGTTGTACTCAACTGTGAAGTAGACGAAGCCCTTATTCTGAAAGAAAAACCTGATGCCCTGATCCTTGCCACAGGCGCCCGACCTCTTGAACCGCCCATCCCCGGCATGGACCAGCCCCATGTGGCGGGGGCCTGGGATGTGCTTGAAAACAAGGTGGGCACCGGCAAACATGTAGCCGTCATCGGCGGCGGGGCTGTGGGTGTTGAAACCGCATTATTTCTGGCGGAAAAAGGCACGGTTCCCCCAGAAGCCCTCAAATTTCTGCTGGTAAACAAGGCTGAATCCCCTGAAACACTTTTTAACATGGCCACCCAAGGCTGCAAAAAAGTGGTTCTCATCGAAATGACCCGTCGTATCGGCAAGGATATCGGGAATTCAACCCGGTGGGGGATGATGCAGGATCTCAGGCGTTTTAACGTGGAAACCCGGACCTGCACAAAAGTAGTGCAAATCACAAAAAACGGCCTTGAAATGGAAAAGGATGGAAACAACACTACCCTGAACGTTGATACGGTTGTGGTGGCTGCCGGCTCTGAACCTTACAATCCATTGGCGCATATTGCTGAAAAACTCGGCATTGCGTATCATGTCGCCGGTGATGCCCTAAAGGTGGGTACGGCATTTGAAGCCGTGCATGGCGGCTATGCCGCGGCGACCTCTATTTAGGACTAAATATTGATGCCCCCCCAAAAAATACGACCGATGGTCAAGTAACAATATAGATAAACAGACATGAAAGACACCCCCCAGGACCAATAATGTTTTTCCCCTTACAGACACCTGCCCCCCCCGAAGAGAGTCCCGCATGGATTTTTCTTTTTGACAGCACAGAACTGATCGTTGACCCTGAAACCGGGTTGCCCCCTGCCCTCAAACCAAACCAGGTCAAGGCCATGGCCCGAAACGGCCTGCATCCCTTCGGCACATTGAACGGCATGCCCTGCTGCTGCGGCACTCTGGTGGATTCCCTGCCGGAATCGGGGTGTGCCAGAGTAGACCTTAGAGAGTTTTACCAAAGTGCCGACGAAGACCTGCGCCTGGCTGTGGCCTGTGGTCGTTTTATCGCGGATGTCCACACCAATAACCGTTTTTGCGGGCGATGCGGCACATTGACCCGGATCATGGAAAGGGAACACGGCAGAGCGTGCCCTGCCTGTGGCCTCCATGCCTACCCCAGAATATCCCCTGCCGTGATCATGGGCGTGACCCGGGGGGATGAAATCCTTTTGGCCAGGGGGACCAGATTTCCAAACAGACCGATGTTCTCCGTCCTGGCGGGATTCACCTCCCCCGGAGAGACCCTGGAGGCGTCCGTGGCCCGGGAGGTGTACGAGGAAACCCGTATCCGGGTAACAAATATCCGGTATGTAAAAAGCCAGCCCTGGCCCTTTCCGGACAGCCTGATGATCGGATTCATGGCCGATTATGAAAGCGGACAGATAAAAATTGATCCCAAGGAGATTATAGAAGCAGGATGGTTCAGGGCTGACCGCCTGCCCATCATTCCCAACAGCTATAGTCTGTCCGGGCAACTGATCAGACAGTTCAGGACGCAATTTAACAAATAAAACGTAGTTCCCTGTAAAATCCGGAACCTGAAACAATGGTATCACCGCGAACTTGTGCCCGTCGGATTTGTCAATCAGCGGCAGAATGGTATATATAAAGAAAAGCACCTTGTTCAATCATGACTACACGTTTAGCCCGTCGGCCAATATGCGTACCAACAAAAAAGGATTTAAGCGATGTGCCGCTCATGCTTAGTTGTCGATGATTCAAAACCGATGCGATCCGCCATCAAACGAACGATTCTCAGGGCGGGATTCCAAGATTTGATAATACTTGAGGCCCAAAATGGTAAAGAAGCGCTGTGCCTGATCAAAAGTACGCCCATTGATTTAATTGTTACAGACTATAATATGCCTGAAATGGACGGTCTTGAGTTCATAACAGTTTTAAAAGGCAATACGGACTTCAAAGATATCCCTGTACTGCTGATGACAGGGGAAATTAACGAAGAGAGACTGGAAAAATTTAAAGATATGGGTGTTGCCGCCCATATTGAAAAAGATATCACGCCCGAAGCGATCAAACCCATACTCTCAGTTGCCTTGAATAAATTTGATTAAACGGCGCATCAAATCATTTTCGATAGATAATGACACCATGTGCCGGCCGGACCGGGGGTCATTCCACCCCGCCCGGCAAAAAATTCAACTTCATGTCCCAGAACCCGTTGACCCGGTCTAAATAGTCCTGCTCCGAATTTGACTTGAGCATCTTTTTCAAGGGCTTTCTGCTGTTTTCAAAGGAGGGTCCCAGATACCCCCAAAATCCTTTCATACGCCCGATAAGGTGCCCCGGGCCTTTGAAAACCTGTTTGTAACTGTTAAACAGATCCTCATAGAAGTTTTTCAATCGTTCATGCGTTTGGTTGCCATTATCCCGGGTGTCGGTATTTTGGGAACCGGTTTTCAGCCCTTTGATCTGCTCGGGCAAAAAAGGATTGGAAATAATACCCCTGCCGATCATGAAACGATCAATTTTCGGAAACCGCTGCCGGATTCGTTCCCATGACGCCAAATCCACAATATCACCGTTATAGACCATGGGATGCACGCACTCGCCCATGGCCTGTTCAAATGCGTCAACATCGGCCGCGCCTGTGTACATCTGCTCCCCGGTTCTGGGGTGCAGAATAATCTCGTCAAGCGTGTGGGTATTGAACATTACAATCAGGTCCCGGATCTCCTCTTTACTTTTACGGCCCAGACGGATCTTCACACTCAGGGACGCCTTCATGGCCGGAATGACCCGGGAAAGAAACGCGTCGATCTCATCAGGAAAAGCCAAAAGGCCCGAACCCCGCATCTTTTTTGCAATTTTTGAATGGGGGCACCCAAGATTCCAGTTCACCTGGGTATAGCCCATATCAAACAGATAATCTGCAAGATAGAGAAAATCATCGGGATTATTGCCCAAGATCTGGGGGATAACAGGCAGGGCACGATTCAACGACGGGTCCACGTCTTTGAGTCTTGGGGGTTTTAAGCGCCTGCTGCTCATGGTGGAAATAAACGGAGCCATGGCCTGGTCAATACCGTTGAAATGCCGGACATACACCTGTCTGAACACCACATCGGTGACCCCCTGTAAAGGGGCCAGTATTAAAACGGGGCAATTATCTGCCATGGGGGACGATTCTCCTTGATCTACAGGCCTTAAGAAATAAAATATTTTGACAAACCCGAGGATGATCCATTATAGAGTCAATATTTTTTGATCAGCTATACATAAGATTAAATTGGATTGCAAGGAGTGTTTCCCACAGCATGAAAGAACTCTATGAACAGATGATCCACATCAACCGGATGCCGGATAATTCTGAAAAACAGGCCCGGGTAAAGGCGTTTTTTGATTCATTGAACCGCATGACCATACCCGGTTCATTCAACTGGGCAAGCCAGGTGTTTGAAGGGATTCATGTGGCCCGGACACCGAATAAAACCGCCCTGGTATATGAAGATCTGACCACCCTTGAATCCAGCCGTTTTTCCTATCTTGACCTGTCATGCCACGCCAACAGGCTGATCAATTTTCTGGCGGACCGGGGCGTTGGCATAAAAGACAATATGTATATGATGGTGCCCCTGTGTCCTGAAATATGGTTTGCAAGTCTTGCCTGCATCAAAGCGGGAATCGTCAGTGTCCCCACGGCCACCACCATGACCGCAAGAGAGCTGCAATTCCGGTTTGAGACCTATACACCGGATGTCATTTTATCTGACATGGCCGGCGTTGATCTCATTGAAACCGCTATCCGGGAAACCGGCATCACGCCCAAGGTAAAACTGGTGCTGGGCCAGGCACCGGGGTGGATCTCCTACGACGAGGTGGCACGTGCCTCAGACAAGGCTGAGGCAGCAGACACGGCATCCGATGATATTTTGTTCTGCTTTTTTACCTCCGGCACCACCGGTCTGCCCAAACGGGTGGGCCATACGGCCGTTTCCTATCCTGTGGGCCATTTGTCAACCACGGCCATGACAGGGCTTGAACCCGATGATATCCATCATAACCTCAGTGCCCCGGGATGGGGTAAATGGTCCTGGTCCTCTTTTTTTGTTCCTTTTAATGTGGGGGCGACCATAACCGCCTTCCGGTTTGATACGTTGAATGCAGATACATACCTTAAGGCCATTGCAAGACAAAAGGTCACCACCCTTTGTGCGCCGCCTACGGCCTGGCGCATGTTTGTAAACGCAAACCTTGATAACATAGATCTCTCCCGTCTGCGCCAGTCCATGTCCGCCGGAGAGCCCTTGAACCCGGAAGTCATAACACGCTGGCATGAATATACCGGCACCCGTATCCGGGATTTTTACGGACAGACAGAATCCACGGCCATGATCGGTAACCCGCCGTGGATGGCCGAAAATATGCGGGCCGGCTCCTTTGGCATGCCCTGCCCCATGTATGATGTGGCCCTGGCAGATGATGAAGGCAATGAAATTACCCAACCGGATCAGGAAGGGCATATTGTGGTCAAAGTGAACAAGTGGGTGCCCGTGGGACTGTTTAAGGAGTATATCGGCAATCCTGAAAAGATGGACGCTGTATTTGTGGACCAGTATTACTATACCGGGGACCGGGCCTCTTTTGATGCCGATGGGTACTGGTGGTTTGTGGGCCGGGCAGACGATGTCATCAAGTCCAGCGATTACCGCATCGGTCCCTTTGAGGTGGAAAGTGCCCTGATAGAACACCCTGCCGTTGACGAAGCCGCCGTTGTGGGAACGCCTGATCCCAAACGCTACCAGCTGGTCAAGGCCTATGTCATTCTCCGTCCGGGTGAGACCCCCAGCAGGGAACTTGCGCTGGCGTTGTTCAAGCACACCATGAATATTCTTGCCAAATTTAAAATGCCGCGCATCATCGAATTCGTTGATAACGTGCCAAAAACCATTTCCGGAAAAATCCGTCGAATTGACTTGCGGGATACCGAAACCGAACGGCAGGAAAACGAACGGTGCGAAGACACGCCCACTAATGAATATTTTTACTGGGACTTCCCCGAACTAAGTTCAAAGAAAAAATAGTGTTTGAAGGTAACGTCTACGCCGTCTGATTTATTCTAAAGGCAGATCTGGATCATCATCAGGTGTGTTGGGCCTTTCCATATCAAAGGGCATGGCCACTTCAATTTCGCCGCCTTCCCCGCGTACAAATTCTGCGTGGGGATAGGTGTTTTTAAACACATTGATCATTTTGCGGTTTTCAGCCAGAACAATGGCTGTGAACCCGGTATAATTGTTCTTTCTGGCAATTTTTTCAAGGCAGTTGAGCATAAAGGTGGCAATCCCCTGACCATGCAGTTCTTCCT
This sequence comes from uncultured Desulfobacter sp., assembly GCF_963666145.1. Lineage (NCBI taxonomy): Bacteria > Pseudomonadati > Thermodesulfobacteriota > Desulfobacteria > Desulfobacterales > Desulfobacteraceae > Desulfobacter > uncultured Desulfobacter sp. The sequence goes on from NZ_OY762614.1 coordinate 2,209,280, forward strand.
GCACCAGAAATGCCACTTCCGCATTCGCGGGGTCCACTTCTGCGTAAGACGCCACCGCCACGATCTGTTTGCGTTTGCCCTGCTGAACAAGGGCGATCAGGGTCATATTCCGGCTGTAATCCACCTGGGCCCACATCTGCTGGAGCATGCGCCTTGAAAACACCTTACGCCGGTTGAAAAACCGAAAATAGATGGAATCTTCCTGGAGGGAATAGTAAAAATTCCTTGATTCAAATTCATCCGAGGGCTGGAGGGGCCGCACTTCCAGCTGTTTTCCGCCGGGCAAAAGCATATTGTATTTATAGGCCACCAGAAACAGCAGGTCCTGGTTTGTGGGCGGCAGCTGGTCGCTGAAAATGTAATGGCGTTGTTTGGCCTCTTCAATGAGCTGTTTGCGAAATTTGGGGTGGGCAATCTGGGCCAGTTCCATCACCCGCTGAAAAATGCTCTTCCGCCGGATTTCCGCAATGCCGTATTCCGTGACCACAAGGTCAATGTCCCCCCGGGTGGTGGCCACCCCGGCCCCTTCACTTAAATGGGTCACAATCCGTGATACCTGGCCGTTCTGGGCTGTGGACGGGATAATCACAATGGAAAATCCGCCTTTGGACATGGCCGACCCTCGGATAAAATCCACCTGGTCACCGATGCCCGAATAAAACATATACCCCTTTGAGTCCGTGCATACCTGGCCGGTCAGATCCACTTCCAGGGCCGAACTGATGGAGATCAGATTATCATTTCTGGCAATGACATTGGGATCGTTCACAAATTCAGAGGATCTGAAATAGAACATGGGGTTGTCGGATATATAATCGTATAATTCCTTTGACCCCATGCACAGGGATGCAACTGCACGCTCGGGCAGAAAATTTTTTCTGCGGTTGGTGATGACTTTCTGCTTAAACAAAGGCAAAAGTCCATCCGTGATCACCTGGGTATGGATACCCAGATCCTTTTTGCCGGCCAGATACGGCATGATGGCATGGGGCAGGTGCCCGAAACCGATCTGCAGCGTGGCGCCGTCATCCACCAGCTGGCTGACATAATGGCCGATACGTTCGACCACGGTTTGGTTTTTGTTCTTGGGCAGGGACTCCAGAAGATCTTCTTCGTGTTCCACTATATAATCGATATCGTCGATGTGCACCAAAGAGTCGCCCCAGGTCCGGGGCATTTGGGGATTGACCTGGGCAATGGTCATTTTGGCATTTTTCATGCCCGACAGGGTGATGTCCACGGAAATGCCCAGAGAACAATATCCATGGGCATCCGGCGGACTGACCTGAACCAGAGCAACATCCAGACCGATTTCATTGTTCCGGAACACCTTGGGAATCTGGGACAAATAGGCCGGGATATAGTCAATTTTCCCTTCAAACGCAAATTTACGCATCAAAACGGAAATAAAAAACAGTTTGATGGAAAACCGGGCCGAAAAATTGTCGTCATTGAGATATTCTGCCAGGGTGGTGGACAACATCTGGTATACAACAATATCCTGGAGGGACTGATCTTCGACCATGGCCCGGATCAGGTGCTGGGGTTCTCCGCAGCCAGTGCCGATGAATACCCGGGAACCATTGCGAATTTTTTTCACACTTGCTTGTGCGGTGATCAGCTTCTCAGGACAGATTTGTTTTAAATCCATGCTGTTTCTCCTGCCGGGTCAATGCCAGAGTCGAAATCTTTGGGCCATGTACAGGCTAAAGCAAACCATAAATCGGATTGATAATCAATTATTTTTATTCTGATCATCAGCCTTGTTTGGGAACAATGGTTTTGGGCTCAAAATTTAATGTGGCAAAATAATCATCCATTGTCTCTGCCCGACGGATCAGTTCTATGCTGCCGTCGGTTTTGAGCAAGAGTTCCTTGGGGCGAAGCTGGCCGTTGTAGTTAAAACCCATGGCATGTCCGTGGGCTCCGGTGTCGTGAATAATCAGGATGTCGCCATGCTGGGTTTCGGGCAACTGCCTTTGGATGGAAAACTTGTCATTATTTTCACACAAGGCGCCCACAACATCCACGGTTTTTAAGGGGGCGGATGCCGGTTTGTCATGGATATGGATGTGATGGTAGGCCCCATACATCCCAGGGCGCATCAATGCAGACATCGACGCATCCACGCCCACATAGTTGCGGTACGTATTTTTGTGATTGATCACGGAAGTTACAAGGACACCATGGGGACCTGTGATATACCGGGCGCTTTCCATATACAATTTGGGAACCCAGCCGTTTTTCGTTTTAAAATTCTCAAAAGAACGGATAATTCCCTTGGCCATACCTTCAAGATTGAAGGGTTTGGCATTCGGGGTGTAGGGGATACCTAATCCGCCGCCGATATTAATAAATTCAAAACGAATATCAAGGGTGCGGTTTAAATCCTCAATCAACCCAAGCAGCATGTCTGCCGTGTCAATCATGTATTGAAAATTAAGCTCATTGGAAGCCATCATGGTATGCAGGCCGAATCTTTTGACACCAAGGGCTTTAACCTGTTCATAGGCTGAAAAAATCTGTTCCCGGGTCAAACCATATTTGGCTTCTTCAGGCTTGCCGATAATGTCGTTTCCCTGGCGTGTGGCGCCGGGGTTGTATCTGAAGCAAAGCAGATCAGGTATGGCCGGGAGCTTTGGAATCAGGGAGATATCATCCAGGTTTACGATGCTTCCGCCATTATCCATGGCGGCTCGCAACTGCTCCCGGGTGGTGTTGTTGGAGGTAAACATGATATCGTCGGCATTGCTTCCGACTTTGCGGGCCAGTTCTATTTCCGGAACCGAGGAACAGTCAAAACCAAACCCCTGGGCTTTGAGAAGTGCCATCACCGTGGGATTGGGCAGGCCTTTTACGGCAAAATACTCTTTGAATCCCTCAATGGGGGCAAAGGCCTCATTCAGGGCCTTGCATGTTTGAATGATCCCGGTCTCATCGTAGATGTGAAAAGGGGTGCCAAATGCGGATACGGCATCCTGGACCACCGAGGACAGTCTATCTTTGAATTCAGGTGACATGGGCATAGTAATAATTCCTTATCTATATATTAAATATCATCCGGCAGTTTTATTTTGGCGCTTTCCTTGAACGTGGAAAGCACAATAAACGTTTTGGTCGCCGTTACGCTGCTCACATCGGCGATCCGGGTTTGAATCAACTCTTCCAGGGCCGTATTGCCGGACGTCTTGATTTTAAGCATCAGGGTGTCTCCCCCGGCCAGATAGTGGACTTCCTGGACCTGTTCAATGGTTGCAAGCAGTTCGCCGGTTTCCCGGATTTTGGACGGGCGGGCCACCTGAATATTGACGAAGGCGATCATGGCCCCACCGAACATTTCCGGGTCCAGACGAACCTCATACCCCTGGATGATCTTTTTTGCTTCCAGCTTTTTAATGCGCTCAAGCACTGCGGAAGGGGCCATACCAATGCGCCTGGCAACCTCGACATTGGGAATTCTGGCTTTTTTCTGCAGAATCTTAAGAATTTCCAGGTCTGTTTTATCCATACCAATAATATTCAATTTATGTTAAATTTATCATATATGTTCTATTTATACGGGAGAATATTCGTTGTTTTACTCAAAGTCAAGAACATTGTTCTTGAAGAATACAAAATTAACAAATTTAGTTCTCTTAACGTGCGTTTCGTCGGAATCTTAAACAATTTGATTCGGTTGATAAAATACGATGTTTCGTATACATGTAATTTTTAAGTAAATTCCGATTAACACCCATGGGCTATCCTGGCCTGCAAAAGCCCGGACCAAGCCCACAACGCAAGTTGCACGATCTGTGTCGCGGACACAGCGCTTTACATACAAGCGGCCATGGGCCGCCTGGTCTGTCAACACGCCCAGGCGCGACCGACAACAAAACATGAAAGTAAACCTAGCCACGCATTAATACTTTCACATAAAAACAACAGGTTTAAGTGGATGGACAAGGACAATGTTAAAATTCTAGTGGTAGATGACGAAAACGGCATTCTGGATGTCACCGAAGTTTTTTTTGAAAGAAAGGGCTACCAGGTATATACTGCAGGCAACGGGGAAACCGCCCTGGATATCATCAACCGGGAAAAAATAGATTGCGTGTTTACCGATATCAATATGCCCGTGATGGACGGCCTTGAACTTGCCGAACAGATCCGTCATATTGACAGTACGCTGCCCGTTGTGGTGATGACCGGGTATCCATCCCTTGAAAACACCATACAGACTTTGAAAAACGGCGTTGTGGACTACCTGATCAAGCCGGTCAACCTTGAGCAGATGGAGTTGACCCTTCGCAGGATATTACGGGAACGCGGGCTTTTCGTTGAAAACCTGATTCTCAAAGAAGAGGTGGAACGTCAGGAGCGCCTGCGCAAACTCAACAATGAACTGGTCAAAAAAGTCGAGGAAGTCAATACCTTAAACCGGGTCATGGAAGATTTTTCCGCCATTGATTCCAGTTACGAAATTTTTAACAAGGTTGTCCGGTTGGGTGTCGAAGAACTCAAGGCGGACCTGGTTTTTTTTCATGTGTATTCGGAACAGGACAGTTCCCTGGTTCTTGTGGACAAAGCCGCCGCGAAAAACAAAACGTATCCGGCATCCCACGCCGCAGATATTCCCGAGAAGGAAAAATACTTCATCATAGAGTCGCTGGGAAGTGATTACACGCCCTGCCTTGTACCGGATGCCTCTGGCATTCCGTCAATGAAACGGCAGGTACATTCCTTTATGGTTGCACCACTGAAAATCCGGGATAAAATTTTCGGTATTGTTTCAGCCTATATTTTCCAGGACTCCCGTTTTTTCGGCGAACAGGACATTTACTATTTGAATTTTATCACCCAGAAAGCGGCCTCGGGCATTGAAAATATCGCTCTATATGAAAATATATATGAAAATCTGTTTTCCACCCTGTTTGCGTTTGTTACAGCCCTTGAAGTCAGGGATCTCTATACCCGCAAACATTCAACCCGGGTAGCCCAGGTCGCTCACATGATCGGCGAAGAGATGGGGTGTTCCGACGAAGAACTTGACATGATCAATGTGGCTGGCAGCCTTCATGATATCGGTAAAATAGGCATCAGAGACGATATTCTATTAAAGCCCGGACGCCTTACCGCAGATGAATACGAAAAAATTAAAGAGCATCCGGCCATCGGTGCCGATATAATAAGCAACCTGGGCCTGTGGGGCAGGGAAGCCCAGATCATACGGCATCACCATGAACGTTTCGACGGCACAGGATATCCCGACGGACTTCAAGGCGTGCAAATTCCCAAGCTTGCAAGGATATTATCAGTTGCCGACAGTTATGACGCCATGGCCTCGGACAGGGCCTATCGAAAAAAAATGGATAAAGATGTCGTTATCGATATTATCATTAAGAATTCAGGCTCCCAGTTTGACCCTGATGTAGTGAACAATTTTCTTCGGGTGGCGACCCAGGACCTGCCGGATGATTTTTAATGGCTTGAGCCTGAAAATGAAATATGCTAATCTAAACTAGAAAATTATTGAGCGTAACAATTTATATCTTTTTATATCTTTTCAGCGTGGAGTGAAATTGCATTGAGCATTTCAGACAAAGACGACAGGCGAAAATATTCCAGGGTAATTTTTGCAACCAAAATCGAAATCCACATGCTTGACGAATCCGGCCAAAATGCCCAGTTTGATGCCCATTCAAAGGATTTGAGCCAGAAAGGCGTATTTGCCGAGACCGATAAGCGCCCATCCTTGGATACGATGTGCCGGGTGAATATCTATCTATCCGGAGGCATAGACGATCTCAAACTGGAAATTCAGGGACGAATCGTCAGACACACGGATACAGGATTCGGCGTAGCGTTTGAGTCCATGGATTTAGATACATTTACCCATCTTAAAAATGTAGTCTTATATAATAGTGAAGACTCGGATTAATTTCCCCGACGTCATATAAATTTAGGTTGTCGGGTAAAATTTAAAACCGGCTGGAGGTGTTGTTCCTTGGATGTCACACTGATAAATCCATTCATCAATGCAACCATTAACGTATTGGAGACGATGGCCTTTGTCACGGTTACGGCGGGAAAGCCATATCTTAAAAAAGATAATATCGCCGTGGGTGATGTCACGGGTGTCCTGGGACTGACCGGTGTCGCCCAGGGAACCATTGCCGTCACGTTTGAAGAGAAATGTATTTTAACGGTTGTCTCCAACATGTTCGGAGAAAAAATGGACGGGCTCAATGAAGAAATAGCCGATGCCGTTGGTGAATTAACCAATATGATTTCCGGGCAGGCCCGGCGGGAGCTTGATGAAATAGGCAAGGTGTTCAAGGCTGCCATACCTTCAGTGGTCACGGGGAAAGGACATACCATCCGACACTATGGGAATGGCCCTAAAATCGCAATCCCGTTCAAAACCGATGGTGGAAAATTTACAATTGAGGTGTGTTTTGAAAGATAGACGTTGGGTCTCAATCCAATTAAGGAGGAAAATGTGGCAATGGACACATCCATCAAGATTTTAATAGTTGACGATTTTGCGACCATGCGCCGTATTCTGAAGAATATTTTAAAACAGCTTGGTTTTAAAAATCTGGTGGAGGCCGATGATGGTACAACGGCCTGGGACGTCCTTGAAAGCCAGGAGATTGATCTGATTATTTCTGACTGGAACATGCCCAAAATGACGGGGCTTGAACTATTGAAAAAAGTGAGGGCCAGTGATAAGTACAAAAAATCACCTTTTTTGATGGTTACGGCTGAAGCCCAGAAACAGAACGTCATAGAAGCTGTACAAGCCGGGGTCTCCAATTACGTGGTCAAGCCGTTTACAGCAGAGGCGATTTCCGACAAACTCAAAAAAATCCTTAAGTAAGCAAAAATCCCATGGCCCAAGCAACTGCCGAAAAAACTACAGGTTCTGTTGACGCCCCGCCCAAAGCGGTCCCGGATTTTGACCGCAACGGCATTGCCGGTGTGAGCAAAGGACTGATGGCCGTGCTTGAACGGGTGCGCAAGGTTGCGCGCTCGGATTCATCGGTGCTTATCACAGGCGAAAGCGGGACGGGCAAGGAACTTATAGCCCGGGCCATCCATAAAAATTCAGCAAGAAAAGACGGCCCCATGGTGGTCATCAACTGCGGGGCCATTCCCAGTGAACTTCTGGAAAGTGAGCTGTTCGGCCACGAAAAAGGTGCTTTCACCGGTGCCCATCGTGCACGTACCGGTCGTTTTGAAATTGCAGATAAAGGGACGATTTTTCTGGATGAAATCGGAGACATGAGTCCGGATCTACAGGTAAAACTATTACGTGCCTTGCAGGAAAGACGATTCGAACGGGTGGGCGGATCCCAGACCATATCAGTGGACATTAGGGTCATTTCAGCCACAAACAAAAACCTGAATGCCGCCATAGCGGATAATGAATTCAGAGAAGACCTGTATTATCGCCTTAACGTCATTCCCATCAACATTCTGCCCCTGCGGGAACGCATTGAAGACATCATGCCCCTGATAGACCATTTCCAGTCCGGATTCGCACGACGCAACGCCGAATACGTGGCCAAGATATTTCCAGATTCGGTAAAACAGGTGCTTGAGACCTATGAATGGCCTGGAAATATCCGGGAGCTTGAAAATCTGGTGGAACGATTGTCAGTGCTTGTGGAAACCGATACCGTCAGCATCGCTGATCTGCCAAGCTGTATGACCGATGCCGGAACAGATGCCACCCCGGTCTGTGTGGCCGGCGTGTTCCGGAATGACATCGGATTTAATGAAGCCGTGGAATCATATCAAAAATCTTTAATTACCCACGCCTTGAATAAAACCGGGTGGGTTAAAGCCAAGGCAGCTGAACTGTTAAAAATGAACCGGACGACCCTGGTGGAAAAAATAAAGAAAATGGATATTGAACCGGAAGATGAGATGCCGGTTTTTTGACACCTGCCGCCGGAAATCCCCACACCTTATCCAAACATTACTTGTAAATGTATTTGCCGGACATGCGTTTACGTCTGATATGATGCACAATTGCAGGTATGGCATATTACTTGCTTTTTAATTCTCCAACCATGAACCCTTTTGGATATTAAATCATGAGAGAATTAATCCCCACATACCTGAAGATTTTATCATCGGCCTGGACCGTATTTTTCTTCATGTTTATGCCGGCGCCATCGGCCATGGCCGCACATTCTGTTATCAAAGCAATTCACGTCAAGGACAATCCCTTTTCCGTGACGGTGGATATGACCGGAACTGCCCCTGTAAAAGTGGTCCGTGTCGGCGATCGGGAAGTTTTGGTGGCCATTAAAAATGCACGGATTGCCAAAGGGGTGCGCATTGATGGAAAAAACAATCCCAACCTTGAATCCGTCCATATGGAAGCCCTCGACGGAAATGTCGTTGCCCTGATGGTTACAGGCAAACACCCCAGTGAAGAAACAATTAATCCCTCTTTTAATGCTGACAATCAACTGACCGTGATTTTAAATAAAGTGGTAAATATTGCCGCTTCCGTTCCCAAAGCGGCACCGGAACCGGATTCCCAGCCTCAGACCGTCCCAGAACCGTCAGTCCCGGCAGTGCCCGCTGCAACCAAACCTGAAAAACAAGTTGCAGCTCAGGCACAGGAGCCCGGTGAGCCCCCCACCCTTGCCGATACCGCCACTGATCCTGGGATGCAGCAACCAGAGTCCCAAACCCAAGCGTCCCCGACAACACAGCCCCCAAAAAAGGTGACCGGCCTGGCCAAGGCAAAAGAAGAAAGAAAGGAAGTACCGCTTTATATACCGCCAACGCGTCAGGCCAGTCGTTTTAAAGGCGATATCAGCGATATGTACCGCGGCGAGGACCCGTTGCAGGGCTGCGGGGCCAATGCAGTTGAAAACGCCATGCTTCTGGTGAAAAAACAGTTGTACAAAGAAGCCGGGGCCATTCTGGAACAATATCTATTTGAAGAAAATCCATTTTGTATAGAACAGGTCTACTATCTAAGGGCTTATGTCAACTTTATGGGTGTTGAAAACAATGATCCGGCAGGGCTTTTAACTGCAGAACGCATGTTTCAGGATGCCATAGTGGCTTTTCCGAAATCAATCAATCTTCCCTTTGCCTATGCGGCCATGGGATTAATTCATACCCGTTTGAACAACAGCGCCACCGCCGAAGGGTATTTTGATATTATCAGCAAAGATTTTCCAGACTACTCCGGTATGCCTGAGGTCGAGTACCATCTGGCCGAAATTTATAATGACAGAGGATACACGGACAAAGCAATGCAGTTGTATAAGAAGGTGTTTGAGTCCCCAATAAGCAACGGTTATATATCGGATGCAGGATTGGGCTATGGCAAGGCCTTGTTTGAAAACCTGCGGTATTATGACGCGTTGAGCGTGCTTAATTATGTCATACAAAATGACGTAAAAAAGGTGTATGAATCTTCCGACCTGCTCAAATATACCGCAGATGCCAATTTTGAACTGGGTTTAAGTAAAGGGGCCCGGGAAAATTATATCCGGCTGTTGAATCTCTATCCTGATGTCAAAGACCCTGACATGGCCCTAAGCAAGGCCGGAGATGCCTACGGCATGGAGAATCAGGAAAAAAAGGCGATCAAGCTGTACGAACTTGTCCGGGAAAAATATCCTGACTCCCCGGGATATATCAATGCCTCCATCGGGATTGCCAGATACCTCAAAACCGATGCGGAAAAGATGGAAATCTACGAAATGGTCAAGAAACGGTTTCCTGACAATACCTATGCCCGGATCGCCATGATGCGCCTGGCTGAAATTTATCAGAAAAACGGCGAATATGATAAATGCATCAAAGAGATTGAGGACCTGTTGTCCACCCATCCCAGGGGGTTGCGCTACGAAGCGGTCAAGCTGATGCAAAAAGCTTACGAGGCGTTGTTTAAGGAACAATTAAAAGCAGATGAATACACCTCCGTATTGATGCGGTATGAATCCGAAAAAATGAAGCTAAACAAAATGGGCGGCAGACTGATTCCCTTTTATGTGGGCCAGGCCTATTTGCAGGCAGATCTCTATGAGGAGGCATTTAATCAGTTGATCTCCGCCTATAAACTTTATAAGAGATCAGAACGCCCGGCCTTACTTTTGTTTGGACTGGGCAAGGCCATGGACGAGTCCGGCAGGGATAACGACGCCTTAAAACTGTTAGATGCTTTTACGAAAAGATTTCCAAAAGATAAAAACCGGGTGGAGGCCCTGACCCGGATCGGGCAGATTTACATTGAACAAGGTAATTTCTCAAAGGCGGATGATAGTTTTGTCTTAGCGTATAAAGCCGGGGGAGACGCACTGGCAAAGGGGCAAATACTCATGCTGCGTGCAGGCATTTACCAAAAAAAATCAGACCTGAAAACGGCGGCAGACCTCCAGGCTCAGGCGGTAAAAGCATTCGCCGCATCTCCCGGCGAACATTACGAGATCCTGGCAGATGCCTACAAAACACTGGGGTCAACCTACCTGGCAATGAAATCCTATGGCCAGGCAGCCAATGCCTTTGCCAAAGCCCTTGATTTTTCACAAGGAGACCGGGCCAAGGCCAATATCGGTTTTTTGCTGGGGGATGCCTACCAGAAAGGCAATGCCCTGGATAAGGCCAAAGAGACCTTTCAACAGGTCGTACAGTCTTACGACTCAGTCTGGGCCCGGCTTGCCCAGCAGCGCTTGACGACCATGGGGCTGGCGGAAAAAATGATCAATTCATAAGGATGTTGTGGCTGCATGTCTGGACAACGATTATTTCTCATCATTGAAAATCCCAAAGAACGCATGACCTATACCGACCTGTTGGAAGGGATGGGTTTTCTGGTTGATGCCGTGCCCGAAGGCTCGGATGCGCTGTCCCACCTGCTCGCCCAAAAACCGGCCGTGGTCGTGGCCGACGATGGTACGCCGGGGTTCTCGGCATTGGATTTTCTTAAACAGGCCGCCGATTCCGACGCCGGGGTCCCCAAAACCATTATCCTTACCCAGGACCCTGTGATGGAGTATGCCGTAAGTCTCATGCAGCACGGCGCCATGGACTATCTGATTAAACCCGTTGACCCAAGACAACTTGAGCTCAGCGTTAAAAAATCCCTGGCAACATCCATTGCCCCCCAGCCCCAGGAAAAAGAAAAAACAGTCAAGCATAAAGCAGTTCAAATTATTACCCAGGACCCCAGAATGGATAAGCTGCTCAAGCTTGCCGCCCGGGTGGCGGATTCGTCGGCATCGGTACTCATCCAGGGCGAAAGCGGCACAGGCAAGGAGCTGCTGGCAAGATTTTTACACGAAAAAAGCACCCGATGTCATCAGCCGTTTATCGCCATTAACTGCGCCGCGCTGCCCGAGAACCTCCTGGAAAGCGAATTGTTCGGCCATGAAAAAGGCGCTTTCACCGGCGCATTGGCAAAAAAAGCGGGCAAGTTTGAACTGGCCGACAAGGGTACGCTGTTTCTGGACGAAATCACGGAGATGCAGTTTCACCTTCAATCCAAACTCCTGCGGGTGCTCCAGGAAAAAGTCGTAGACCGGGTGGGGGGCACCCAACCCGTGGATGTGGATGTCCGAGTCATCGCCACCACCAACCGGGATGCCAAGGAGGCAGTGGAAACCCAGGCCTTCCGGGAGGATCTGTTTTACCGCCTCAACACCATTCCATTGGTTATCCCCCCCCTGCGGGACCGTCGTCGGGACATTGAACCCCTATGCGATTTTTTCATAAAAAAATACTGCAGGATTGACGCAAGGTCTGTCAAAGGATTGACAGATCAGGCCCTTTCCGTGCTGCTTAACCACGCCTTTCCCGGCAATGTCCGGGAACTTGAAAATGTAATCCATCGTGCCGTACTTCTTGCTGAAGCAGATATGATCACCCCGTCTGATCTGCTTATGGATGATGATGCAGACCTCCCCATGTCCGATGATACCGAGTTCCCGGAATCCGCTGGGGCTGAAGACGTTTCCCCAGGCTCACTCAAAGAGATGGAACAGAAAATGATTTTCAGAACACTGGACCAAACCGAGGGAAACCGGACCCATGCCGCCAAAATTCTGGGAATCAGTGTCAGAACCCTTCGCAACAAATTGAACGAATACAAAGTCCCCCTCTAATTTATCCCCTATCGCCTAAACCTTCAGGCATGCAACTTGCATTTTTCATTTACAAAATCAACATTCCGGTCCGCTTATCCGAAACGTAAAAAATAATGTCATCTGCAGCGGACCCGGGGCGTAAATTTAAACCACGGAGGTTCGCATGGCCGATTCAAGAATTTTCGGGCACACGTACGAGATGATGGGACAAAGCTTGGACATCTCAACCCGGCGGCATAACCTGATCGCAGGCAATATCGCCAACATGGATACCATCGGATATACGCCCAGCGATATAGATTTTCAAAGTGCGCTCAAACGGGCCATGGCTGAACCGGAACCCGATTATCTGGGCAAAACCAATGAAAAACATCTACCCGGCAACATTGAAGGGGCGGCCGGACAAATCAAAGGGATGGACAGCGAAGATGTGGATATCTACCACTTGGATTCGGTGAACATCGATACGGAGATGATGAATTTGATGGAAAACAATGTGAAATTCAGATCCACGGCCGAAATGCTGCTGCGAAAAATGACCATACTCAACTATGCCATTGATGAGGGAGGAAAATAATCCATGGATTTACTGAATGCATCAAAAATCAGCGGCACCGCCCTTGCGGCCCATCGTATGAAACTCAACGTCATTGCTGAAAACCTGGCCAACGTGGATACCACCGACAGCAAAGAAGGCGGACCCTATCGCAGAAAAATGGTGGTATTCAAAGGCGAAAATATCGACTCATTTGAAAGTGTGGTGCAAAAAAAAATTAGAAAGGATCAGTCCGGCCAGATTGAATTATCCCCCATTGAGTTTGAGGAAGAAAAAAAATCGGATAACGGCACGGGGGTCAAGGTGGATCAAATTGTCAGGTCCCAGGAGGATTTTCATCTGGTGTACAATCCGGCCCACCCCGACGCAGATCCGGACACAGGCTATGTAAAGATGCCCAATGTGGATCATTTAACCGAAATCTCAGACATGATGGTGGCCCGACGCAGTTATGAAGCCAGTGTCACGGCACTATCCACCACCAAAAACATGATCAGCAAGGCCCTTGAGATAGGCAAATAATTATAGGGAAAGGATTAAATAGATGGATAAGATAAACGCACAAATCCCCGGCAAACTCTCCTTATACAGGGAGCCTGTGGCAAATATAGCCGCAAAACGAAGCCCTAAGTTTATGGAACGCCTGGAATCCGCAGTCCTGGAAGTTAATAATAATCAGCATGTGGCAGATGATTCTGCGGAAGCGGTCATTGAAGGCCGGCTTGGTATTCACGAAGGCATGATGGCCCTGGGCAAAGCATCCACCTCCCTTAAAGTACTGGCACAGGTCAGAAACAAGGCCATGAGTGCCTATCAAGAAATCATGCGTATGCAGGTATAACCCCCGTACAAAAGCCAAGAGAGGCGTAAATGAATCCGGTAGCTGAAAAAATCATTACCATGGTCAAAGAGATGAGCATGGTCCGTAAACTCCTTCTGGGCGGTCTGGTCCTGGCGGTGGTGGCAGGATTTATCACCATGTTTGTCTGGGCCAATCAAACCGCTTATAAAGTCGCATATTCCGGGCTGAGCCAGGAAGATGCCGCGGCTGTCGTGGAAATGTTGAAATCCGCCAAAACCCCCTATCGTCTGACCGGTGACGGAACCACCATTATGGTGCCGGAGAACATGGTCTATGACGTCCGGCTGACCATGGCCAAGGAAGGGATTCCCAAAGGCAGCGGGGTGGGATACGAAATTTTTGATAAAAGCGAGTTCGGCACCACTGAATTTGTCCAGAAAATCAATAAAAAACGGGCGCTTCAGGGGGAACTTGCAAGGACCATTGTGGCATTTGAAGCGGTTAAAGACGCCAAGGTCATGATTGTGATGCCCAAGGAGTCGGTGTTTGTGGAAGAGACCAAACTGCCTTCGGCATCTATTCTGCTGGAACTGGTCGCGGACCTTGAAAAAGAGGAAGTGGCGGCCATCGCACACCTGGTAGCCTCTTCGGTCCAGGACCTGACCCCGAAACTCATCACCATTGTGGATACGGCCGGACGGATTCTGTTTGAGGGCAAATCCGAAGACGAACAGGCCCAGATTGATGCAGAAAATCTGGCGGATGCCCAGTATCAGTATAAGGTCCGTTATGAAGAGAATCTGACACGCAGAATCCAGACCATGCTTGAGCGTATCGTGGGTGCGGATAAAGCCATTGTCCGGGTCACCTCGGAAATGGATTTTTCCAAAAACAGCATGAATGAAGAGATTTATGATCCCTTTGAACGGGGCGGCGAATTCATCCGCAGCAGGAAAAACAGAGCAGAAAAAGTAGTTCAGGTCAATGAAGATATCGGCATCCCGTCCTCGGTCAACCCCATTACAGATGAAAACCAGGCCGGAAATAAGAGCCAGGAGCGGGTCAACAAAAGCGATGATACAGTCAATTACGAAATAAGCCGACGAGTCAGGGAAACCAAGAAACCCATGGCCGAACTGACAAGACTGTCGGTGGCCGCCGTGATTGACGGTAAATACGAGTTCCAGACAGACGGCAACGGAGAGACCAAACGGGTCTATATGCCCAGATCCGCCGAAGAGATGCTGCAGTTCGAAAGTATTGTCACCCGAGCCATGGGGTATAATGAATCGCGCAATGACCAGGTTTCCATGGAATGCTTTCCCTTTGCATCCATCGACGATATGGAGGGGACCCAGACAAAACTTACCGGCTGGCGCATGGTCCAGAAGGAATACGGGCGTCTCATTGCCAATTTACTGCTGGTCTTTGTATTGTTCCTGTTCATCATCCGCCCGATCATAAAAACGGTTCGCGACATCAAGGTTACTGTGGAACAAGAAGCATTACCTTCACCCGAAGCGCTTGCCCAGATTGAGGCTGAGGAAAAAGAACCGACCTTTGTTGATATGGATGCGAACCAGCAGCGTGAATTCTTAGAAATGATGAGCGAAGAGCAAAAAGAAGCATTCCTTCAGAAAATGACCGCAGCAGAGCGCTCCGCCTACGTCGCCAATATGAGTGAGCAGGAAAGGGCCAAGTATTATGCGGAAAAAGACCTGAACAGGACCTTGAATATCATTAAGGGATGGATCAGTGAATTAGAGGAAGAAGGGGAGGAGTAATTCGATGGCCAAAGCAATCGACCCGGAAAAATTAAACGGTTGTCAAAAGGCGGCAATATTTCTCATGTACATGGGAGAAGAGTATACAACCCAGGTGTTCTCAAAAATGAAAGAACAGGAGATCGCAGATATTGCGTTTGAAATGTCCAAAATCGAACAGATTACGCCTGAACTGCTCAAGGTTGTATGTGCTGATTTTAATGTCATATATGAAGGAGAAGCCAAGATGATTATTGAAGGGGACTCCTTTATTAAAAATGTGGTGACCAAAACACTGAAGGATAAGCAGGCCAAAGCCATCCTGGACGATCTGGAGAAAAAGAAACAGGCCAAACCATTCATATGGAGCCGGAATGTAAATACGAACACCTTATCTACCTATATTGAAGGTGAACACCCCCAGACCATCGCAATGATCCTGGCCCATATGCCGTCGGAAATCTCCTCGGAAATATTGATGAATCTGCCCGATGAACTCAAAGGCGATATTGCCATGAGGGTTGCGCGCTTAGGCCAAATCTCCGAAGACGTTGTCAGGGATGTGGACAGGGCATTGAAATATGAACTCAGCGGCGCAGTGGGCCCAGGCGGCAAGGCCGGTGGCCTGGAAGTTCTGGTGAACATCATCAATGGTGTGGACAAATCCACCGAAGATGCCGTCATGGAATATGTTGAGGAAGATGATGCGGAAATGGCCAATGAGATCCGCAAACTCATGTTTGTATTTGAAGATTTGACCAATGTGGATGATACGGCCATGAGAGAAATTCTCAAGAAGGTTGAAGGCCAGCAGCTTACCTATGCATTGAAGACCGCCACCGAAGACATGAAGTCCAAAATTTTCTCTAACCTGTCCCAGCGGGCTGGTGAGATGCTCAAGGACGATCTGGACGCCATGGGTCCTGTCCGCCTGGCAGAGGTTGAAGAGGCCCAGCAGGCCGTGGTCAGGGCAGCCAAAGAACTGGAGGCCGACGGCACCATAACCCTGGGTAAAGGAAAGGATGATGTCCTTGTCTGATCAAAAAGAATCAACAGAAGAAGCAACGCCGCCGCAAGATGATGGCTTCCAGGCCATTGATGTGGGTGCCCTTCAAAGTTTTGATGAAGAGGTGTCTCTAAAAAAACCGGATGCCGAGCCTGACTTTGAGCGGTTCAAGCTGTTGTTTGATCCCCTGGAGGTTGAAAGGGAGGAAGGCGGTTTTGAAGCGCTTTACAAAGTCACCAAGCAACTTAAAAAAGAGTTGTTCGAACCATTGATCCCGGGCGCGGATGTGGATGACCCGAATGCTCAACATGGTAACGCCGGATCTTTAGAAGAAGACCAGGATAGCGAGGATGCCGAAGAGGAGCCCACGCCCGAAGAGCAGGGATTTGCCGCTGGGTATGAACAAGGCATGGCCCAGGGACTTGAAAAAGGCCAGGCAGACGGATATGCCAAGGGCTATGAAGAAGGGATGGGAAAAGGCAGGGAAGAGGGATTTAAACAGGGCGAGAGCGACGGATTTGCCAAGGGCCAGGCAGAAGGGTTTGAAAAAGGGACTGCAGAAGGTCAAGAGGCCGGAAAACAGGAAGTTATCCGGGAAATGGAACAGGTCCTTGACCCTTTCCGCCAGGCACTGGACACCGCGGATCAGATGCTGGAAAACATGCTGACACGCTATGAAACCCAGCTGGTTGACCTGGTCTGCCAGATTGCCGAAAAAGTGGTAATGGCCAAACTGGACTCGGACGATGCCGTGATCAAGAATACCATCCTGGACGCGTTGTCCCAGCTGGCCTCACCCGAGGCAATCACCCTGAATGTGGCCGAAGACGACTATGAGTATGTGGAGATGGTTAAAGAGGCGTTTTTTGATTCCGTACGCTCCTTGAACCATATCACGGTGAATACGGATGCCATGATTCCCAAGGGAGGGTGCCGCATTGAAAGTGCCGGCGCCACCATTACCACAGATCCTGAATCTAAACTTAAGGCGGTATACGACGCCATTGCCCAGGCAAAGGGATAGGCAAATGAATGATCTTTTTGAAAAAATAAATTTCAGCCGCTATGCCGATGCGGTGGAAAAGGTCAAAACCGTGACGCCCGAAGGCCGGGTCTCCCAGGTGATCGGACTGATTGCCGAAGGAGACAGTTTAGGCCTTGGTGTGGGCGGCGTGTGCCGAATCATCAATGACCACGGCATGGCCGTGATGGCTGAAGTTGTGGGCTTTAGGCAGGAAAAAGCGTTGTTCATGCCCTTTGGTGATATCAGAGGGATCAGCATGGGCAGCCGGATTGTGCCGGTGGCCTCTTCCCCCATGGTGCCGGTGGGTGACGATATGCTCGGCCGCGTGATCGACGGCATGGGCAATCCCATCGACAACAAAGGCCCCATTTCAGGTTCAACGGCTTATTATCTGTATGGAAAGCCTTTGGGCCCCCTGGAACGAAAAATGATCAAAGAACCCCTGGATGTGGGCATCAGTGCCATAAACTCCATGATTACCCTGGGCCGGGGGCAGCGGGTGGCCATCATGGCCGGTTCCGGCGTGGGAAAAAGTGTGCTCATGGGCATGATGACCAAACACACCAATGCGGATGTGGTGGTCATCGGACTGATTGGCGAACGTGGCCGGGAGGTCAAAGATTTTGTGGAGGAGACCCTGGGTGAAGAGGGGCTCAAGCGGGCGGTGCTTGTGGCGGCCACATCGGATTCGCCTCCACTGACCCGCATGCGCGGGGCGTATCTGGCCACCACCATTGCCGAATACTTCAGGGACCAGGGCAAGGATGTACTGCTCATGCTCGATTCCATTACCCGGTTTGCCATGTCCTCCAGGGATGTGGGGTTGGCTGCCGGAGAACCGCCCACCACCCGGGGCTATACCCCCTCATTTTTTGTGCAGATCCCCATTCTTTTAGAGCGCCCCGGGGTCCTTGAAAGCGGCGGTTCCATCACCGGGATTTACACGGTCCTGGTGGAAGGTGACGACATGAATGATCCGGTGGGCGATACGGTCCGTTCCATAACCGACGGACATATTGTATTATCCAGGGATATTGCCAATCGCGGGCACTACCCGGCCATTGATGTCATGGCCAGTGTTTCCAGGGTCATGCGGGATGTCAGCAAACCCGACCACATGGCCCTGCGGGACAAAGCTATCAAACTCATGGCGTCATATCGAAATGCAGAGGACATGATCACCATCGGTGCGTATGTGGACGGATCAGATCCCGATGTGGACCAGGCCAGAAAACTGATGCCCGGCATCAACCAGCTGCTGCGCCAGCAGATTGGTCAAAAAATGGATATGCAGGCCAGTGTCGCCGGTTTGAGAAGAGCACTGGGCGTCAAGGGAGCACCCAATGACACCCCAAAGGACAAGGCATAGTCCATGAAGAAATTCCAGTTCAGACTGCAAAGCCTTTTAAGATATAAATGCCATCTTGAGCAGGTTGCCAAACAAGAAATGGCCCGGGCGGTGGCAGATGTCCTGGCCTGCGAGCAGCGCATCACACAGTTGCAAAACGAAAAAATCTCGGCGACGGATCAACTTGACACCCTGGTGGAAAAGGGGATTGGGTCGGGCCAATTCAACCGGTATCGACAATTTATTACGGGCACGGATCAAACAATCATGTTTGAACGTAACAGAAAAACTGAACTTGAAAAAATTCTGGACAAAAAACGGGAGGCCCTTAAACAAAGGACCGTTGACAAAAAATCACTGGAGCGGCTCCGGGAAAAACAAGAGCGGGAATATACCCATGAAATGCTCCGGGAGGAACAAAAGGGCCTGGATGAAATTGCATCATTGAAAACGGCCAGGGAGGTGAACAATGAACGCACTTAAACGCTGGATGACATACCTTTTGGTCCATTTGCTTATCGCTGCCATCGCCTTTATCGGCGTGTCATTTATACCGTCTGGGCAACCGGCCCAGGTTTTGGCAGCAGATGAGGAGAAACCCGCTGAGCCTCCGGCTGAAGGTGAAAAAGCAAAAGAGGGAGAGACACCCTGCCCTGAATGCCCGAAGTGCCCCGAGTGTCCCGATCCTGCCAAGGTCGTTCTCCAGGGACTTGAAGAAAAAAAGAAAGCCGTGGCCGAGGCCAGTGAAACCCTTGCCAAGGAAAAAAAAGAGCTGGAGACCTATGAGGCCCAGATTGATGAGAAGTTAGAGTCCTTGACAGCGCTAAAAAAACAGATTGAAGCGGATATGGCCCGGCTTGAAGAGAAAAAAACAGCCAAAGAACAGCAGGAAGCAGCTGCATTCGAGGCAAAAATGAACCGTCTGGTGAAAATGTATGCCAGCATGAAGCCCAAAGCGGCTGCGGAGATTGTCAATAAAATGGAACTTTCGGTTGCCTATGAAATATTTTTAAGAATGCGCGAAGTCTCCGCCTCCCAGATTCTGGCGTTCGTGGAATCCGAAAAGGCCGCAAAAATCAGCGAACGCCTGGCCTTTAAAAAAAGATAAGCCACGGACAGCACGGAAAAGACACGGAAATAAAAATTTTATAAAGCATCCAGTGAAGTTACTCAGGACGTTGAACCTTTGTTGTGGCCCGAGACTCGTTTTGATAGACCAAGCAGCCTATGGTCTGCCAAAGTCGGCGCATGCGGTTCACGAAGCTTTTTTCAGTGCTTTCCGTGTCCATCCGTGGTTATGAATCAGGATAACGGCAATTTAAACCGGTCTCCGGGTTTGGGGACAAAGGCATTATACCCTTTCTCTTTAAGGCGTTGGGCAAATGCGGCACTCTGATCCGATTCACCGTGTACCACAGCGATATCTTTCACCCGAAGATTTGAGTCTGATACCACCCGCATCAATTCATGGCGGTCTGCATGGGCGGAAAATCCGCCGATTTTTTCCACATGGGCGCGCAGGGGATAGGATTTTCCCAGAATCTTGACTTCTGGTGCCTTTTCTCCCGCCTGACGCTCCTGCATCCCGAGTTCTTCAATGCGCCGCCCAAGCGTGTGCTGGGCCATATACCCCACAATAAGAATGGTATGCTTGGGATTATGGATTTTATAACGCAGGTGGTGAAGAATTCGCCCCGCCTCACACATACCGGATGCCGAGATCAGCACATGGGGTGTGTCGTCCTGGGTGACGCGCATGGATTCTTCCACCGATTCAACAAACTTGATATCCTTAAAATAAAAAGGATTTATTCCCTTTTCCAGGAAAATTTTATGGGTTTCCTTATCATAGGTCTCAGGGTGTTCCCCAAAGACCTTTGTGATATTTGATGCCAGGGGGCTGTCCACATAAATGGGCACCTTGGGAACCGTTCCGGATTCATACAACTGATGAAGTTCATAAATCAGTTCCTGGGTTCTGCCAAAGGCAAACGAAGGAATCAGAAGACACCCTCCCCGTTCAATTGTCCGAATGAGGGTATCTTTGAGGTTGTCGGAAAGATCCGCCACCGGGGCATGTTCACGGTCCCCGTAGGTGCTTTCGATAATCATCAGATCAATATCCCTGTCCTCTTCATCAAATTCCAGGGTGGGGTTTTTTAAAATCGGTTTTTCAAACCGGCCGATATCCCCGGTAAAAAGGATCTTAAGGGGTTTCCCGCCGTTGTCGGGGGTCACGGTAATCAACGAAAAGGCAGACCCCAGAATATGACCGGCCACGTAAAATTTCACGGTGACGCCCTTCCCTATGGTCACTTGTGAACCAAAGGGATAACCATCAATAAAAGAGAGAGATTCCACTGCATCTTCCTGGGTATACAGTGGCGTCACCATGTCAAGGCCGTACTCCTTGTGCATTGCCGCAATGGCCGCCACATCCAGCTCATGGGGGCCTTTTTTCAGCAGATTTTTAATCCCGGCTTTCTCTTTGTTTGAGATCTGATGATTTGTTTTGGCCTGCTCCGCTTGATATAAAAACCCGCGCAGGGCTTTATAGTTCAGGTACAGCGCATCAGATTCCTGGATATGCCCCGAATCCAAAAGCATATATTCCAAAGCGTCTTTGGTCGGCCGGGTGGTGACAATGCGGCCGGCAAAGCCTTCTTTTGTCAGCAGCGGAATCCGGCCGGAATGGTCAATATGCGCATGGGACAGGACCATGGTTGTGATCTTGGACCGATCTATTTGAAAATTCTCATTTTTCTCCCGGCTCTCCTTTCTCCGGCCCTGGAACATACCACAGTCCAGCAAGATCTTATCAACGCCTGTATCCAGCATATGCATGGACCCGGTCACCTCTCCTGCTGCACCAAAAAATTCAACATCAACCATAGCGTCGTCCTCTTCTTAGAAAAATGTTTGAGCTAAAACTTGCCCAGATGCAAGGCGCAAGAAAATCTGCAACCGGAGCATACTCAAAGTATGTGAGGATTGCAGATTTTTGCAGCAACGCCTCAGATGGGTGAGTTTTAGCTCAAACATCAATTAAATAATTTTTTTAACAATTCCGTCGTCTGCTTTGCCGGATTTTCCCGGATCGCCTTTTCCTCTTTAGCCAGATAATAAAAAATGCCGTTCAGGGCTTCTTCAACAGCATAATCCGTGAGATTGCCCTTCAGGTCGGGAACCAGGGGCATGGATTTATACTTTGCCATCATCTGGTCATAGGCGTTTACGGCACCAATTTCTTGAAGCGTCTCTTCCACCACCGGGGTAAAGGCCTCGGTGAGATCGTCCGACGTTGTTTTCTTGAAATACTGGGTCGCCGCATCATCCGCGCCATTGAGAATACTCTTGGCATCATCAAAGGACATCTTGGAAATGGCATTTACAAACAATTCTTTGGCTTTGGGTGTGGCGGCCTCGGCTGCCCGGTTCAGCTTGAGTTCCACTTCATCGGCATAGGACCCCAAACCGGCCTTATCCATCAAGAGCTTGGCTTTGGACAGATAAGACGGCAGCGGAATATGAATGCTGGAATCGGAATTAAATCCGTTTTGGGCACCCAGCTGACTGATAACGGTGCCGGCACCTGTTTCCAGTGCCTCTTTAAGCCCGGAAATAATTTCATTGTTGGTCAGGCTGCCGGATTCTGAACCGTCGCTGCTACTTGTTTCACTGCTGTCGCTTTTATTAAGGGTATTAAGCAATGAAGCACCCTGATCCAGCAGGGAATTTCCGGCCCAAACAGACACAGGCCCAGCGCCCCAAAAAACGAAAGTTAAGACGAAAGCTGCCACTGCACCGCTGATTCTTTTTCTACACATGTTGAACACGTCTCCTGTAACTAATTTAATAAACCTTTTAACAATCCCCTGGCCGCCTCCTTAATATCCTGTTTCTCACCAGAGTCCGATGTTTCACCTTTAAGCAGTTGTTTAAGCTCATCGCTGTTGGACAGCTTATTTTTTAGAATCGCTTCAAGATCCGGGCGCACCTTAGGTTTTTCCCAGGTTCCTGTTACATCAAAGGGAATCAACAGACCCGAACGGTCCGTTGTATCCCCCTGTCCCTTGATTGTAGCCACCAGTGTCGGTTCAACCCTGAAATCCAGATCTTCTTTTACCAGACTGGTCTGGCCGTTGGCAACAAGTCTGAGCAAGGGAGAAACAAGAGAGGCCTTGGGAATTTTCACAAGGCCTTTGGCGGCCGTATATGTAATATTAAATTCAGCGAAATCGGTTTTTGGCTTTTCCGTAGTGGCCTCGGCCAGTCCAAGGCCGGCCCCCACGTTGCGAATGGCCCCGGCAACGTCAACGCCCACAACAGCGCCGTCAATAAATTTGAGTTCCCCGTTGCCGCCCAGCGTCTGTTTAATCAGATCCGGGGTGTCTCCGGTCATGGAAAGGGATAGATCCGAGGTCAAGGCCCCTTCAATGATATCCTTGTCGATACTGTCCCGGACAACAGGCCCAGCCTGAATGTTACTGGTTGTCAGGTGCAGATTCGTTGCCGGATACTTGTTCCGCACATCTATCCTGGCCGTTGCGCCTGCTTTTCCCTGGTACATATCCATGGCACACGGATCCAGGGTAAATACCCCGTTTTTGCCCACCAGAACGGCTGTGACATTGGCCATACTTAATCCCGCGACCTTAAGCGTGCCGATGTTCACCTTTGCATCCAGGACCAGCTTGCGCAAAGGCGTATAGTCAACGGGGTCGGCTTTTTTAGCGGCTTTAACGGTGCTTTTGGCCGTAGTGGTCGAAGTGACGGGAGCCCCGTCCTTGGCCGGCGCAGACTGTTTCGAATCATTTTTTGTATCCGAAGGCAGATACCGGTCCACATCAATTTTATCCAGGGTCAGGTTAAATTTAAGATCGGGCTTTTCAAATGCCTGGACCCGGGCAGTGAAATTCATGGTGGAGTCATCCAGCACCAGGATTCCATCGGAAACGGCAACAGCCTGGGCTGAGCCTTTGACGGCTGCTTTCAGGGAAAATTTTTCCAAAACCGAATTATCACTGGGTTCAATGGGCAAGGAACGGTCCAGGGATTCAAACAGTTTTTTGGGCGAAAACGGAGCCAGATCAACCATCATATCAACGGCCTGTTCGGTCTTGGGTTTAATTACCCGGCCTTTTAGGGAAACATTCAGCTGATCCAACATCTTGACCATCAAATCAAAATCGATATCCGTTGCACCTGGATTTTGCCCCAGAGGCCCCGCTGTTCCGGTTAAAGAGACGGGATTGCCGTCCACGTTGGCCTCCAAAACGATACCAATGGCTTGATCCAGGCTGATGCCTGAAAGATCTAAATTAAGATCGGAAACCGTTTTGGACAGGCCGCTGCTTTTATCCACATAGGTTAACACACCGTTGCTGACGGAACACCGTTCAACAGTCAAAGATTTAATGGAAAAAACCGGTTGGCCTGTCGGTGTCTTTTCAGAAGCGTCCTGGGCAGTGCCGGGATCGGTCTGCACCGATTTATCGGAACCGCCATCAGCCTGGGCACCGATATTTTCCCAGTTCCCCTGCCCGGCCTTGTTTTTAACCAGGGCAATACTGGGGGAATCCAAAATGAATTTTTCTACTTGAATACGTTTGGAAAAAAGAGGAAGAACTTTTACCCTGACTTCAAAACTTTTCACAGAAATCATGGGCGTTTTTTCAAAATTTTCAGGATTTCCCAGGGTTACATCAGACAGTCGAATCCCGGCCCAGGGAAACAGGGACAATTCAAGATCATCCCCCATGGAAAAACTGCGTCCGGTCTGCCGGGTCACCATGGCTTCAATGTCCGGCAGATAATTTTTAACATCCACAAACATGGGGATCAGTACTGCAGCCCCGATAATCAGACCGGCGAAAAGACCGATCGTTACGATGACCCACGTTAAGAATCTGACCATGCCACCCCCCTTGAGGTATTTAGGAACAGCTCTTAGAATAGTGCCCGAGCAAAAAACCGTAAATCTTCGTTCAGACACTACATAAAAATGCCCATCCGGAAAATTTTTGTCAGGCGATTTCCGAATGGGCGCTCGTTTTCTTTTTTAAACAAGTCCCCTGGCGTCAGCCGTTAGGACAATGCTGTCAGCGCAGCGTCATAATCAGGTTCCTGCTTGATTTCCGGAACAAGCTCGGTATAAACCACTTCGCCGGATGCGTTGAGAACCACAACGGCCCGGGCTGTCAGACCGGCCAGCGGCCCGTCCTGCATGGCCACACCGTAATCAAGGGCGAACTGCGGGTTACGGAAGGCCGATGCCGTTACAACGTTTTCAATACCTTCGGCAACACAGAACCGTTTATGGGCAAAGGGCAGATCTCCTGAGATACAGAGCACAACCGTATTATCCTTGGCGCCTGCTGTTTCATTGAATTTACGAACGCCTGTGGCACAAACAGGGGTATCAAGGCTTGGGAAAATATTGAGCACCACCTGTTTCCCGGCATACGCAGAGAGTTTAACTTCTGACAGATCTTGGCCGACAAGGGCAAAATCCTTTGCTTTGTCACCTGCCTTAGGAAAATCACCAGCCAAAGTTACTGCGTTGCCACCGAGAGTAATAGATCCCATGAAAGTTCTCCTTTTTTGCTTTAATACAATTCGTTTGAATGATCATGTTCGGTCTGGAAAAAATATGAACCATAATATCTTCCATGCCTGTATTTTGTAAAGGATAATGGCTATATCTGATATTTCAAGTTTCGAGATTTTAAAAGCGACGCGCCAATTAAGGGTTACATCAACTGCCCAGATTTATTTATTTGTTCACGAGCCACGTTTTGATGAACCTGTAAAAAGTCCGATTTTTGCATTTTTTAAGCCGTAACATTCTGAAATCACAGATAACGAATCTACCATTTGCGACTTTTTACGAGTCCATCACGTTTTGATAGCTCAATATTTTTCCGGGTTCATTTAGGCCAAGGAGTCTGTGTAGATTTTGATTGCTTGCGCTTTTGCCATCCACGCTTAATTGCATCCCTTTTAGCAATAAATTGATCAATGGTTGAATTCAAGCGATCAATAACTTCCTGATATTCCGCATCAGAATCAATTAGCCAGTAGCCCTTCTGAGGACTTGAGCCAATTGGAACTTCCGCATTATGAATTGCGTTTTGAATTTCCCTACGGGTTTGATCATTATTTGTTCCACTTGGTTGATTACCAATAAAATTTTCGAAGTCTGCTACTTTCATAGCATTGCTTTTCCCAATAGGCAGTGCTGCAATTATCTGTTGAAGAGTTGCCATGTTGATCCTTTCATTAGAGAATGTTTACAAATTTCCTACCGAGTTAAAAGTTAAATAGGCAAAATGCACCAATATCTTGATAGGTGAACGATCCCAAACCCTCAGGCGTCGGAATCAAAATTCGGAAATAAAAGCCCGTCAGTCTTTGACTCTATTTTAGATGTCCGGAGTTCAGCCAGGGTCTTTGGGGCTGTAGGAAAGTTGTTTACGGTTTCCCGGGATGGGATGTCGTAATTGACAACGACACTTTTATCAGCCAGTTGTTCAACAGACACCGGAATATCGAAGACAAGTTCTTTTTCCTGGCGGGTTATTACGGGAAATCCATAATGGATATTTTCGTATTTAATGGGTTTTCCGGTGTCCAGACGCTCTTTGACAAATTGGGTATGAAGGTCTATGCGGTGCTGGATGGCTGATGAAAACCAGCCAAGCGAGTCCTTGCATTTATCGTAAAAATTTTCCAGAAGCGTTGGGTCTATTTCATAGCCGGCACTGTTGCGTCCGGCAGCAATGGCCGCAAGGGTTGTGGTGCCCGTCCCTATAAACGGGTCGAGCACAAGATCATCTTTCACGGAATACATGTTGATCAGGCGGTAGGCCAGTTCAAAGGGAAAGGCCCCGCTGCGGTCACGGGTCTTTTTCTTTCCCATAGCCTGGCGGGTGCCTTTAAGATCCATCCAGACGTCTGAAAACCATTGGTTGCGTTCCTCCCAGAACAAAGCGCTCTGCCGCCGGTTTTCTTTGCTTTCCGGCGATGTGAATTCGCGTTTCCCCCCTTTTCTCAGAATAAGGATATATTCATGCTCCAGGGTGACATAGGCACCGGCCGGCAGCATGCCTGATCCCATAAATTTGTTGGGCGCATTGGTCTGCTTGCGCCATAATATGCAGGGAAGTGACGTAAACCCGAGCGCCTGGGTTGCCGTTAAAATTCTGGCGTGGTTGGGATAAAGGGCAAAATGATCTTTGATGGTGCGGGTGGCATCGCCGATATTGATACAGGCAAACCCGCCGGGGGAAAGCACCCTGAACAGCTCGTCCCAAATCTTATCCAGTACCTGGTGCATGAGTTCAAAGGCGAGCGGCCCGTCTGATTTTTTAAGGGCCTTAGCGATTTTGGGGTCCTGAGCGCCGAAAATGTCATCCCACATATCAATCATGGGATATGGCGGCGATGTCACCACAAGATTGACACTACGGTCAGCCAGTTTTTTCATCTTTGCGGCAGTGCCGATATAATTTGTGTGAATGGTTTTCATAGGTTTACAATCAGGCTGCAAAAAAGAGGGCTGGTATCAATATCTTCAAACCAAGTCCAATTAGTATAATTCCGCCCACCACCTCCATCTTACTGCCAAAGGCGGAGCCCACCCGTTTGCCGATGGAAATGGCGGCCACGGACATGGCGCAGGTAATAATGCCGATCAGGGCTGACGGATACCAGATATTGACATCCATCACGGCCAACCCCAGGCCGATGGCCAGGGCGTCAATGCTTGTGGCGATGCTCAGCATGACCATGGTCAATCCCCTGGACGGATCCCGATGAAGGCATTCTTCGGTATGGGATAATCCTTCCCGGACCATACGCCCGCCCACAAAGGCCAGCAGGCCAAAGGCAATCCAGTGGTCCACGGCCCGGACATACGAGACAAATCCGGTGCCCAGAAACCAACCGACTACGGGCATCATGAACTGGAACAGCCCAAAGTGAAAGGATAGACGGAACACGGCCCGCGGGTTTTGTGCATACCCGCAGGCCGCAGCGGCCATGGACACCGCCGAGGCATCCATGGCCAGTCCGATTGAAATGACAACAATATCGAACAAGTGCATTGTGTTTTGATTATCCATTGACGGCAGCAACGGCTGCCGTCATTTTTATTGACTAAAATATTTTACTTACCGCAGCCATCTCCACCACCGGCAGAGGGCCAATGGGCTCTCCGGGCAATTGGTTGAGAATTTTCTGGGGCATGGACCGATACAGCAGACGGACGGTGAGGGTGTACCCACTGCCGGGCTCAGTTTCTAATTCAAATACATGGGACGAACTTTCGCCCACGGGAATCCGGGTGTCGGACAAAATCTCTTTAGCCTTTGCTATGTTAATGACTGGGTTGCCCTCGCCGTCCCCAAAAACGGTATTAAATATAACCGTATCTTCGGACAATTCATGATTTTCATCGGGAACGCCGGTCTGAAATACAACATTGCCATCACCGTCTGCCAGGCTGACTTCAAGCCACATCTGGCGCATATCCGTCAAGCCTGTGGGCAGGCTGTGCCCTGCACCCGTATTGGCAACAACCACCCGAACGCTGTGTGCGTCCTCCATCTCCAGAAAAATGTTGGCCGCATGGGTCAGGCGAGAGACAGCCATGTCTGATTTTTCCTGATCGGAAAACATCCCGGGCAGGCCGGAATTGGCGCCCACAAAATAGTGGGTAAAGATATGGGGCCGCTGCTTTGCGTCCGGTGTGGCACTGCCCGGGTTTTCGGGCCGCGGGGTGGAGCCGGTCGCCGGCACACCCGGCCGCTGGTACATGTGACACCCCTGGCAGGAGACATGCTTTTCAGGATCAGGGCTGTTGTACGTGCCCTTTTCCCATTCCGAGTATGTGGTTTCAAGGTCGGTGCCGAAAGCCACATGCTTCACATTATGGCAGGTACCGCAGATTTTTGAATCGGTGTGCAGTTTTGAGTAAGCCGCTTCATGAAATTCAGGTTCCGTATCGTCAAAGGGCCCATGCTTGACACCGGGATTCTCCTCGCCATGGCCGGGCGCTAAAACCAGGCCGTTGTTGTACATTTTGGAGACATCTACGGCCACATGGCAATAATCGCATTGGATACCCTGGGCCGGGATCTCCTGGACGTCTGCAAATTCATCGGACACTTTTTCAGGAAAACCGCTGACCACTCCCACAGGGGTATGACACTTCACACAAGATTCGGCCTCCTCAATATGGCCGGCTTCGGTCAGGCCCTGGAGGTAAAATTTTGCCACCCGGGTATACACCGGGTCTTGATGGGAAAGGTGGTGCATGGAGTTCTGCCACTGGGACATAATCTCATCATGGCAGCCGCCACAGGTTTCCGGGTCAATGAACTGGTCCAGATTAAAAGCCTGTTCTTTGGACTCGGTGTCAACCGAAGGGGTCTTGTCGTGAAACATCAACACCAATACAAGACACAGGCAAACCAACCCGCAGGCGGTGACGGCAGACTGAATCCTTACCTTTGCTTTACTCATGATCGCGCAATCCTTTTTTTTAAAGTGTCAAAATATTCAGCCCCACGGGCCGATCATTTTTTCGGGGCTCAGTATTTGCACGGGCCGCGCCCTTGTTGGTTGGCCCGCTGGGTTCCATTTGCGATCCACTTAAAATAGCGGACAATGAAATTCTCTTTCTTCTCTTTTTGGGTGTCTGGTTTTATCCTGGCATGATCATCGTTTTTCATGGCCCACCACATGATAAATGAGTAAAAGATGCCCGCCCCCGATGTCCTGACAGGACTCAAAGGTCAGCGCCATATCCAGATCAATGGGCGGAGCAAAAAGGGAGAGCCCGGACCCAAACAACCGGGGTACCAGGGTCAAATGGACCTGGGTGATCAGATTCTCCCGGGCAAACAGCGAATTAATGGTGGCACCGCCAATCAAAGCGGCACTGGTATAGCCCTTTTGCTCAAGATCTTCGAGGATTCCGGCCGGGGGCAGGTCCGTAAATATCAAATTGTCCTGATCACTTTGCCTGGCCTTATCCCGGGTCATGACGATATTCAGGCGGCCCGGCAGGGGTTTGCCGATGGTGTCATAGGTTGTTGAACCCATGATCATGACACCTGCCTTTTTGGTCATTTCCACAAAATATTTTTTGTCGGCTTTGCCGGTCCAGTCCACAAACTGGCTGGCATCCTTGGCAATCTTGCCGTCCACGGTTGAGGCCATCAGCAAAATGACTTGCATATAAATCTCTCTTGTCCTTGCATATTAACTATATTTATAAAAATTTTATACAATGTTTGGGCTCAAATAGAAACAGGACAGACAGATACCGTCATAGATCCGGCAGCACTGTCTGTCCTGTTAGACTTTAAAAACAAATCGAATATAAATTTACGACTTATACCAGGCCTTTAAAAAAGTCATTACCCTTATCATCAACAATGATAAACGCGGGGAACTTTTCAACCGTGATCATCCACACGGCTTCCATGCCCAGTTCTTCATATTCAACCAGCTCAACATTTTTAATAAAATCTTTGCCAAGACGTGCGGCCGGACCACCAGGGGAACCTAAGTAAAAACCGCCGTAGGTCTTGCAGGCGTCGGTGACGACCTGGGAGCGGTTACCCTTGGCCAGCATCACCATGGAGCCGCCCTCTTTCTGGAAGATGGGCACATAGGGATCCATACGGCCGGCAGTGGTCGGTCCAAATGAGCCTGAGGCTTCGCCTTCGGGGGTCTTTGCAGGACCTGCATAATAGATGATGTGATTTTTGATGTAATCGGGAAGACCTTCGCCTTTTTCATACCGTTCCATGAACTTGGAATGGGCAATGTCCCTGGCCACGATGATTTTACCGGTCAAGGAGAGACGGGTGGAGACCGGATACTTGGTCAATTCGGCACGGATTTCATCCATGGGCCGGTTCAGGTCAATCTCAACGGCGGGGGCCATTTCAGGCTCGGTGGCGGGCAGATATTCTGCCGGGTTTTCAACCAGCTGTTCCAGGAAGATACCGTCGCGGTTGATTTTACCCTTGATCTGACGGTCGGCAGAACAGGAAACGCCGATACCGATGGGACAGGATGCGCCGTGGCGGGGAAGTCTTACAACGCGGATATCCAGGGCAAAGTTTTTACCGCCGAACTGTGCGCCAAGTCCCAGGTCTCTGGAGCGGGCAAGCACTTTTTCTTCAAGGTCAATGTCCCTGAAGGCATGGCCGGTTTCGCTGCCCTTAGTGGGCAGGGTATCCAGATATTTGGCAGAGGCCAGTTTCACGGCTTTAAGATTGAGTTCCGCAGAGGTGCCGCCGATGACAAATGCAATGTGGTAAGGAGGACAGGCTGCGGTGCCCAGGTGTTTCATCTCTTTGAGCATGAAGTCAATCAGGCCTGCTTCGGTATTGAGAACAGCCTTGGTCATCTGGAACAAAGCGGTTTTATTGGCCGAACCGCCGCCTTTTGCCATGAACAGGAAGTTATATTCATCACCCTGGACTGCGGCGACCTCCACCTGGGCAGGCATATTATTTTTGGTATTTACTTCGTCGTACATGGTGAGCGGCGCATTCTGGGAATACCGCAAATTGTTTTTTGTATAGGCGTCAAAGGCGCCTTTGGACAATTCACGCTCATCTTCGGACCAGGTCCAGATCTGCTGGCCTTTTTTGCCCATGATGATCGCGGTGCCGGTATCCTGGCACATGGGATAGACTTTTTCAGCAGAAATTACGGCGTTTTTTAGAAGTTCCAGGGCTACATAACGGTCATTGTCAGAACTTTCAGGGTCATCAATAACAGCCTTCACCTGGGCCAGATGTTCAGCCCGGTACAAATGTGCCACATCCTTAAATGCGGCTTCGGCCAGCAGAGTCAATGCAACGGGCTCCACCATGACCACATCCTTGCCCTCAAACTCCCGGACCCGGACATGATCCTTGGTCAACAGGCGGTACTGCGTTGCATCCTTTTTCAACGGAAACATGGGTTCATAGTTAAATTCCATTAGTTTGTCCCTCTTTAAGTTTGTCCCTCTTTTAGAAGATCTGACAAGCAGCAAAATTTACTCCCTGCTGCCTGCCGACAATATTTGCAATAGTTAATATAAAAGTCCGAACCAATTGTCCAATTTTCTTTTACATTTTTTCGCTTTCCTTAACAGAAAAAAAGCATCATTGCAGACCTGCCCTGTTTCTCTTAATTCCCGCAGACCGTGGACAGTGTTTTTTCCCACATTCATCTATTCGAACCTTTTTTCGCATTGGCCCTTGGGATGAGATAAAGACGCAGATATTTCCCATTGGCCGTCCCAAAGACGCAGTCAACACTGGTAATAGATCCAAACAACGGGTTTTGTCAAATATTTATTACCGGAAAAACAACCTTAAAAAAGATGAATGAATCAAGGTTGACGGCATCGTAAAAATGTTAAAAAAAATCTCTTTTCAAACACTCCGCGATTTAAACATCCGTCCTTATATTCACCCAAAGTGGCCGGGATCTTTAGTTTTTTCTTGCAGTTTTACCGCTGATGGGCCACAATAGGAAAGCTGGTCTCCAATCTGGACAAATCTTGTATACATAACGCCATTTTTAACTGCAGTACTCCCGGTATGCTGCTGCAATATGATTTTTCATTTAATGCGACGATCTATATGCTAGAAAAACTTGCCTTACAAAAAAAATTCATTACAGACGCCCAATGTGCCCAGGCGATGGAAGCATGTCGCGACGCAAAAAACATTGATCTTGCGTTAAAAAACTATTTTGAACGGGAAAATATCCTCACTGACAAACAGATGAAACAGCTTCTGGCCAGCTATGCCGCATTAAAAACCATTCAAAAGAATCAGAAATTCGGAAATTGTGCAGTTGATTTAGGCCTTGTCACCAAGGAACAGTTCATTGGGGAGATGACCCGGCAGACAAACAAGATTGCTGAAAAAAGGCAACCGGAACTTATCAGTAAAATATGGATACAAGATCAGACACTGAACCAGGAACAATTCCAGCAGGTCGAACAGCAGCTTCAAGGAAAACAGCCCGCCCCCCAAAAAACCAAACCAGACACTCCGGAGGCAGCCACTGAACCCCAACAAGAGGAACCGCCCCCCCCGCTAATAGACTACTCCCTGGACAGAGAACTTTCCTGCGGCATACAGCTGACAGTTGATACGGCAGGTATGGCCGCATTTATACGAAAAACAGACATGTTCCTGGACACGGTCTCCGCCGAAAGAATCATTGAGCAATTAGAAGACAACGGCATCGTTTACGGTCTTGTGGGCGCATCCGAGGTGGAAAAAGTCATAAACTCCTCGGGATTCAAAACCAACCCGTTCAAGGTGGCCCAGGGGACTGATCCGGTGCGGGGCAAGGATGCCAGGATAGAATATTTTTTTGAAACCGACTACCTTAAGGCCGGCGGTATTGATGAAGACGGGAACATTGATTTTAAAGACAGAGGTCCCATTCCCTGGGTGAAAAAAGGCTTTCTGCTGGCAAAAAAAATTCCCATGACCGACGCCCGTGAGGGAAAAAACATATTTAACGAGACGCTTTATGTACCCACCGTGGCAGATGTGGCCTTAAAACACGGCAAAGGGGTGAGGCGCTCTTCGGACGGTCTTGAACTTTATGCCGAAATCACCGGAACCCCGGCACTTGACCATTCAAACAAAGTTCATGTGAATCATGCCTTCACTGCGCCAGGTGATGTTAATTACGAAACCGGGCACATTAACTATGATGGGAATATTATTATCAAAGGTATACTTAAGTCAGGATTTAAAGCCGTGGGACATGAGATCCGGGTCGACGCGGTGGATGGAGGAGAGATACGGGCCTCGGGAGATGTTACGGTTCTTAACGGAATGATCGGCGGCTTTGTATATTCCCGGGGCAATGTAAACATAAAATTTATTCAGAACTCAACGATTTATTGCCTTGGCAACCTCATCGTGGACAAAGAGATTATGGACAGTCGGATCATCACCTCCGGTGCCGTAATGATCACAACCGGAGAGGTCATCTCTTCGGAGATCACCTGCAACAAAGGGCTTTTTACCCAGCACCTGGGCACCGAAAAATCCACGCCCAACACCGTGACCTTTGGTGTGGACGCCTTCACCATCCGTGAATTAAAAAGCATCCATGACCGAATTGTGCACGCCACGGACGGACAGGCGTATATCCATGAAAAACTTGATGCCCTGGTCAAAGAACTTTCCCAGGACATCGCAAATACATCGGCACTGGTCCACGAAATCGACAAGGCCAGACACGAGAACTTTTTGTTGTCAAAAAAACAAGATGATCCCGCCGCACGCGGCCTCAAATCCCAGGTACAGATAAACAGCCGATTGATGGTTCGTTTAGACAAAGAACTGAACCATCTGCTTGACCGTATTGAAAAAAAGAAAAAACAAAGGAAAAAACTTAAGGCTGAGTTAAAACAGCTGGAAAGCACCCTTGAAAAACTAAGAGGCGAACAAAGCAATTTCACACGGTGGCAGCAGCAAAACCCAGGTGTGGCCCAGGCAATTGTCTCGGGCAGGGTCATTCCGGGAACCATCATTAAAGGCCCGGAGGCATCAACGGAAATCATTGAAACCAGAAATAACGTAAAAATACTTCAAACCCTTGTCACCACAGATGAGGACATGGAATTGGGAATAGAGATCGTTGACAATACTAGAAGAAAATAAAGTTCTGGCGTTCCGGGACAGGCTATACACCCATGACATGCCTGACATCATGCGTAAAGGGGCCGAAGGTTTGACCCCCATAAAAAAATACCCAGAAGACGAAAAGGGTTATCCCCTTGTCCCTATCAAACGGATTACCCGCTTTTTTCTCGAAGAGATGGAAAAAGAACGATTTGTACTGCCGGACCAGCATATTGAAGCGCTTTACCGACTGTTTAAAATATTGATCGAGGATCTGCCGGCGGTCTCATTTGATTTAGGGGTCAGTATTTCCCAGGAGGACATCCAGGATGCTGATAATAAAACCACCATTGAACTGCTCACCACCAATGTGATCATCACCTATTTTCACCAGGTAAAATCCAATCTGGGCAACCAGGACAACAGCCTGCTCAACCCTGATATGCAGTCCATTATAAAACAAAGCACCGCAGGCAGAGATTACAAGCGACTTGTATCCAACACATTGAAAGGACTTATTTTCAGCCTGGCCCAGGACAAGCCGTGGTTTGAATATATCGAAGATATTAACGACGCAGACCTGGTCTGCCGGCTGGCCGGTGCCAGACTGCCGAGCATGGAAAAAACAACCCTGGGAACAATTACCAATAAATCCCGGCAGGAGATCGCCGGTTACAATGATATGTTCACCAAGCTGCTTTTTACCCGTGCCCGGATCGTAACCAGCCAGGAAAACAAAAAAGAGTATCTCAAGACCATGGAAAAGCTGGATACGGCTATCTATGGTTTATTAAAAAAGATGGATAACTTTCTGGAACTGGCCTATCGGTTGAGTGAAATAATTGACATTCCCATTAGATCCATCATCGGCGAAACATTTTCCAAACTCAGGCAAAATATGCTGTGGCTGTTTTTTGAAGTATGGCCCAAGGCGCTCGAACCGGGGGACATGCCCAGCCAGGTCGCGGTTTCTGCCCTGAGGTGCAGGATGGATGTGCTGTTCAGCGTACCGCTCATTACACGGTTCTGCCGGGAATTTACACAAAACCCGGCGTACCACCCGCCGGTAAATGATCTTTTCCAGCAGATGTTCAAGGGGCTTATCAAAAGAATCGAGCTGGTCTCCATGGAAAAAGATGAGATCATTGGCGGGCTTGCGTGGGTGGAAAGCGCGTTGTTTGAAATCCGGCGGGCCATTGAAAACCTTGACCTGGATAAATCCCGGCTTTTGGATGAAAAAAAAGAGGTAACGCAAGCTTTTATTGCTTTGATACGTAAAACCTGCTTTGACGCCATGGATGCGGTTTTAAACCTTTGCGATATGATTTGTGACGTGACCCATGACACGGACCGGGAAATCATGGTCAGCATACGTAGCGTCCTTATGGAAAAGAGCTTTTCAACCCTTAGGGAATATGCCCTCACAAAAGTGCCGCCCAAAGAAGCCGTTCCGGAAATCACCAGACGGCTCCAGGCCTTTGCCGTTCATTATCGGCCCCAACGCGCCTTTTACCGGATATTTTTCAACACCTATATTCTTTCCCAACCCAAGCCCAATGCCCCTCATTTCACCCAATTTTATACAAGCAACAAGTACTTTGCCCAGGCCATGCTCATGCGATTTTCAGACGACAGAGCCATGAAAGATCTGTTGCCGGACGCCTATATTCAAAAAGCCAAGCACCTGCTGCGGGATCTGCTGGTTGAAATAAGGACTCCGATCTGACCCCATAATATTATCAGACGGACAGCAACACGACATGTCACAAACATGAGCAAATCTGATCTATCGCCGCCGATACGTCAATCGCGATAAAACACAAAAGCACTTTAACAACGTATTAAAATTTTGATATAACAGCCGTGGGCTGGTTTGGTTTTTATATGCCCGGATTCGACCCCTAAAGAGCGCTTAAAAATCCGCATAATTTACACAGGTTTATAAAGAGAAAGATATGGGAACCCGGCTACCCAAATACCTATTTAACAGAAATGAATTTGCAGGTGCCATGGGGGATCTTGGCACCATTTTACCCATCGCCCTCGGCATGATCCTGGTCAACGGCCTGGACCCTGTTGGGCTGTTTTTTTCCATGGGCCTGTTCTACATTGTCGGCGGTGTCTATTACGGTATCACTGTGCCCGTTCAACCCATGAAGGTGATCGGCACCTATGCCATCGCCACCGCGATGACGGCCGACCAGATCCAGGCATCGGCATTTCTGATGTTTATCTGCCTTGTGGTGATCGGAGCCACAAGGTCCATGGACAAATTCAGCACATACATCCCGCGATCGGTCATCCGGGGCATTCAGCTATCCACAGGACTTTTGCTCATGATCAAGGGAATGAAAATGATCCTGGGCAAGGCCTTGCTTAAAGGGGCTGACCAGGTGGCCGAACCCTATCTGAGGATCCAGTTTGTCGGCACAATCCCCATCACCGTGATCATCGGCATCTGCGGCATCGTTGTGACCCTGGTATTTTTAAACAACAAAAAACTGCCGGCGGCCCTGATTGTGATTGCTTTGGGCGTGTGTTTAGGTTTGATTCTGGGCACGAAACATGGCTTTGACACCCTTAAACCGGGCCTCCATTTTCCCCAGCTGTTTCCCCATGGGTTTCCTGCCCTGCCGGATTTTACCTTTGCCCTGTTTGCCGTGGTGCTTCCCCAGATCCCCATGACCCTGGGCAATGCCGTCATCGCCCAGGCAGATCTTTCCAAGGACTATTTTGGAGACAATGCTAAAAAAATGACCTACACGGCATTGTGCTTTTCCATGGCTGTGGGCAATCTGTTAAGCTTTATGTTCGGGGGGATGCCCGTGTGCCACGGGGCCGGCGGTCTTGCAGCCCATTACCGGTTCGGTGCCAAAACAGCCGGGTCAAATCTGATTATCGGGGGGATCATGGCAGGCCTTGCCCTGATTCTGGGGACTGGATTTCTTTATGTACTCTTTTTGATCCCCATGTCCATACTCGGCGTGCTCCTGGTCTTTGCCGGCGGCCAGCTTGCCTTGACCATCAACGACATGCACACCCGAAATGAATTGTTTGTCATTATGATCATCGTCGCCCTGACCCTTTCCTCCAACCTGGCTTTGGGCGCTGTTGTGGGAATCATTCTGGCCTATGCAATCAAAAAGATCCAAATTTAAACCCACCGATTCCCCAAGGAAAACCCCATGAATGATTCACACCCTTTTTCTGATTTGAAAACCATATACCAGGCTGCCATCAAGCGGGTTGATCCGTATACCATGGTTCAGTCAAGGGTTACCCTGGACGGCAACACCCTCAATATCCGTCTTGACGAACGAGAAATACGCCTTTCCCTGGACAAATTTCAAAAAATATATGTGATTGGGGCGGGCAAGGCCACAGCGCCCATGGCAAGGGCAATGGAAGAGATTCTTGGGCCAACGCTTTCCGGGGGGCTTATTTCAGTTAAAACAGGGCACACTGACACCTTAAACAAAATTGAAATCATTGAAGCGGCCCACCCGGTCCCGGACGAAAACAGCCGTGTGGCAGCACAGCAGATTATTAATATGGCTGAAAAAGGGGACGAAGCCACCCTGTTCATCAATCTGATTTCCGGAGGGGGCTCCGCACTTCTTGCCTGCCCGAGGAAATGCCGGGATGCGTCCATCACCCTTGGCGACAAACAAAAAACAACCGAACTGCTGCTGGCCTGCGGTGCTGACATCAAGGAAATCAACCAGGTGAGAAAACTATTGTCCGGGGTCAAGGGCGGAAAACTGGCCCGGTACCTGTATCCGTCCACATCCGTTAATCTGATTCTTTCCGATGTGGTGGGCGATGACCTCAGCGCCATTGCCTCGGGTCCCACAGCTCCGGATACCACAACCGTTAACCAGGTTCTCAGCATCATAAAAAAATACGAATTGGCATCCCGGCTGCCATCAAGGGTCGCCAAACTACTTGCATCCGAAGCGCTGCAAAAGACCGTCAAAGACCTGCTGACGGATGAAAAAATTTTTTCAAAGGTTCACAATGTCCTCTTGGGTAACAATTTGTCAGCCCTGAACGCCGCCCGGCAAAAAGCCGAAAGCCTTGGCTACAACACCCTGGTGATAAGCTCCCGGATCACCGGCGAAGCCCGGGAAATGGCCCGGGTCTTTTCCGGTATGGCCCAGGATATATCCCTTGGAAACCTGC
This sequence comes from uncultured Desulfobacter sp., assembly GCF_963666145.1. Lineage (NCBI taxonomy): Bacteria > Pseudomonadati > Thermodesulfobacteriota > Desulfobacteria > Desulfobacterales > Desulfobacteraceae > Desulfobacter > uncultured Desulfobacter sp. The sequence continues at coordinate 2,247,733 of NZ_OY762614.1, forward strand.
CCCCCGAGCGACCGGCCTGCATACTTGCCGGCGGAGAAACCACGGTAACCATCAAGGGAAACGGAAAAGGCGGCCGAAACCAAGAGATGGCGCTCTCTTTTCTTGGAGAGCTTGAAGCCCATTCTGGCGGAATCGAAAACACATTTTTTCTCGCCGGGGCCACCGACGGCAATGACGGCCCCACGGATGCGGCCGGGGCATTTGCCTCCCAGGCCGTTCTGGAAGCCGGAAAAAAGGCAGGCCTTGATATTAACGAATATCTGGGCAGAAATGATTCATACACCTACTTTGAGCGGACAGGGCATCTGTTCAAACCCGGCCCCACCAACACCAATGTGTGTGATCTTCAGATCCTTATAATAAATTAGGTCAACGCCCTTCGGCCTGTGAATTATGAGCTATAAGCTGATTTTAGAACCACCATATCGTTTTTACTGACACCGAGTAAATCTGCAATGGGGTGGCATTTCGCAATTAAGAGGAAAAATTCATTGGGATGGCGGCTGTCCATCAGACCTTCAAAATTGCCCTGCCCTTTGGATATGACAAGATCCGAACGATCATAGGCCTGTGCAAACTCGTCCGAACAGAATTCCAAGAGTGTTGACGGCGCGTCAAACCCATTGGAAATAACCCTGCAAACATTATCAAGGCCCACCTGACTTGCATCGTCAAGTGTTGCATCGTTGATCACCGGCTTTCCGCGTACCGCAAAGGTAATGTTTGGGTGGTTCATTGTTTCAATGAACAATTTATCAAAAACGATCTCTCCGCAATTATCTGCCAGATACAAAATATTTTCAGCTTTATTGATTTCGTTTTGTAATTCCTGTGTCATATCAACTTTTAAATCTTTGCGGAAAAAAGAGTTGATCTGACTTGATATGTCGTCCTTAACACTTTGGGCCCCATAATCAATGATATTACCGATCACCGACAGTTTTGCGGCTGTAAAAAAAGGATTTTGGCTTTCATTGACAATGGTTTGCCAATGTGGATATTCCTTTAAAAGAAGCTCATTGGCCTTTAATTTTTCTTCGGCATACAGGTTTGTATTGTGAAGATGACGTTTGGCCATGCGATGGATTTCAGTGGCCATGTGGGGATTTGAAAGGTCCCAGTTCGATTCAATCAGTTTGTGGACCGCTAAAATAAAATCCTGGGCAACGTTTTCATCCGGTTTGAACTTATCAATCAGTTTTTCAATGGTCCTGATATGGCAAAAATAGCATTCGTGTCTCATCATTTACCCTTTTTATGTGACAGATGCCCGATGGCCCCAACCTTGGGCAGGGCATCTTTAAAAACAACGCCGTAAATATCCCAGATGGTAACAAACAACGCGGCAATAATAGGCCCGATAATGATCCCGATAATGCCGAACATGGCAATGCCGCCAAGGGTGGAAAATAAAATTAACAGATCGTGCATCTCCGTATCCTTGCCCACAAGCCGGGGCCGCAAAAGATTGTCCACACTGCCGACGACCACCCCGCAGAAAACAACCAGGGCACCCGCCTTGAACCACATGCCCTGGGCGCCCAGCCAGAGGGCTGCCGGTATCCATATCAAAGCGGTCCCGATGCCCGGAATAATGGACAGCACCGTCATGACAGCCCCCCAGAAGACAGAGCTGTGAATGCCCACCACGGCAAACGCAATGCCCGACGTTCCGCCCTGGACAACACCGATGATGGCCGTTCCCTTGATGGTGGCGCGGGTCACAGAGGTAAATCGGTCGAGAAGCCGTCGTTCATCCTTATCCTCCAGGGGCATATAAAATAAAATTTTCTCTAACAGCCGGTCTCCGTCCATGAGGAAAAAGAACATGGTGTACAACAAAATAGCCACCATAAATATAAAATTGATTGTGCCCATGGTGGCGGCCTGAAGCCCGTTGACAAAAAACTCACTTGCGGCCCCGACCAGTTCCCCGGCCTTGGTGTAGATGGTTTCCCTGTAGGGTGCGATGTGCTCATAAAAGGGAAGATTTTCCAGCCACTGGGAAATGGCCAATGGAGATGACAATTGCTTTTGAACCCAGGGGGTAGCCGTCTGACCGACCTTTATGGCCTGACTGGTGACAATACCCAGAAGGCCGCTGAGTGGCAAAAGAACGATAAACACAATAATCAGGATAGTAATCCCGGAGGCCGCAGCCTTCCTGCCCTTCAGCCATCGATTAAGCCGTTGGTACAATGGATGGGCCAGGGCTGAAAAAATACCTGCCAGCAAAATGGCCATGAGAAACGATTTGATCATTACAAGAAAGACAGCAGAAATAAAAAACACCAGCAACAATAAAAATGAGGGTTGGATCAGGTCTCGATTCATGGTAATTGGCCTCCGGTAATTTTTTTTAGCGTCCACTGTAAATAATCAAACGGGGTCGACTCAACACATTAAGACATACTTTCACTTTTCAGCAACAACCAGAAATCCTTTGACCGGCACACCGGACTGGGTCCGGATATCCGTGCTTTCCAATGCCAGAGCTTTTAACCCATTTTGTTCAAGACAGGTCTGAATATATTTTTGTGAGTGTGCATAGCGGCCGCTGGGGTACAGTGCGTATTTTTTTTCGTTGTCCTCCAGTCTTTCCACTGAAAATGCAATTTTTCCGCCCGGCACAAGCGCTGCCGCTGCCGATCGGATAATTTGGCACAGATTGCCGAAATAGACAAAGACATCAGAGCTGTAGATCAGATCAAATTTTACGGGAAAGGCCCATGGTTCCAGGATGTCAAACACCTCAAGGTTGCTGTAAATCTTCTTTTCAGCGGCCTTTTCCAACATCTTTTCCGAAACATCCACCCCGGTCAGGCTTTTGGCAAACGGCTGGTACAGCACGGCACCTAAACCAGTGCCGCAGCCAAGGTCCAAAATTTCCATATTTTTAGTGAGATAGGGGCAAACCATCCGAAACAAAAGTTCCGGGGTTTTATATCCCAATTTTCCAACCAGAATATCCTCAAAGTTTTCTGCACACTGGTTAAAGATACTGCGCACATGTTCCACCGGGGCGGCATCGGGCGGGGTATCACCGCCGCTGATGCTCTGAAGCATGAATTGTGCAATTTCATTTTCGGGCTGAAGCTCAAGCACCTTGCGGTAATGGGTTTCTGATTCTTTAAATTGTTTGCGTTTTTGAAGCAAAATCCCGATATTTAAATGGGGAGAAATATAATCGGGCTGGAGTTCAATGGCCTTTTCATATGCGTCCAATGCCTGATTCACCAGATTGCCCTGCTCCCCCTGCTCCCCCTGCTCATCCAGGGCCACGCCCAGATTGTTCCATGCCTCGGCCATTCCAGGGGTAAACCGCACAGCGGCACGAAAACTTTTCATTGCCTCATCCGCCTGCCTGGTTTCCCGGTACGCTACTCCCAGGTTATTCCACACCACCCCGGCCTCGGGTTGTTGCTCAAGCATCTGCCGATATATGGGGATGGCACCCTGGTGGTCATTTCCCATCTGTTTCAACCGGCCCAATTGATAACATGCGGACAGATCCGGCGGATTAAGCCCTGCGGCCTTTTCAAATAAAGGGATCGCTTTATCCGGTTGGTCTTTATCCAGATACAAAAGCCCGAGAGAACTCATGGCCGGCCCCCATTGAGGTGTTATCTCCAGGATTTGCCTGTAGCCTTTTTCCGCCTCAGAAAATCTGCCCGCTTTGTGACTGATGTAAGATTCCTGAAAAATCTGTTCAACATTTTCCGTTACTGCCTTTTTCATGTAATGTATCTCTTTCATTCACTAACGACCGTTCCAAACAATCAGCATTTTCCCGGCATTTAAAAATAAAATCACCCAAGTTCTCTCCAAGGGTGTTTTAAACTATGCCAACGTAGCAGGGCAGACTGAATTGATCAACATTTGATCCTCGACAAATGATAGGGAAATAAAACCCAGAAGGCCAGGATGTTCAAGAGAATGTCTCCATGACGCTTTGCATCTCAATAAAAATCGCTTCAACTTTTGGTATCAGCTCTTTGAGCTGGTTTATCTCATCTGCCTTACCCGCCTTCTCAACAGCATTGGCAACCGCCTCGAATTTAGCGCTTCCGATGCTTTTGGCAGCACCTTTTATTTTATGCCCCTGGGCACCGGCTTCCCTGGTTTGTCCATTCTCTACAAACCCTTTCAATGAGGCAATTTGTATCGGCATATCCTCTAAAAATGTTTGAATTACAGTTTTTACCAACTCTGCATCCCCCATCAATCTGTCTGTCAAACCGGCATGGTCGAACAATGCAATATGCGAGGGATCGCACTCGGAAGAAATGTTCTCAGGATTTTCCATTGGTGCGACGGCATCAGAATTTACCGGCCTATTCTTTCCGGGAACCAATCTTGCGATAACGTTAAGAATAATCTGGGGATTGACCGGTTTTGTCACAAAATCATCCATCCCGGCGTCACCGGCTCTTTTTTGTTCCTGGGTCGTGGCTCCCGCAGTGAACGCGACAACAGGAAGCGTAAGGCCAAGCCCTTGGCGTATGGCCCGGGTAGCCTCAACCCCATCCATTTCAGGCATCTGCAGATCCATCAGTACCAAATCATAATAACCATCAGGTGCTGCATCCAAAACCGCTATGGATTCTTTACCGCTATCACAACATGTCACGGTCATACCCTGACCTTCCAGAATGCGCCCGGTGACTTCCAGATTGGTGCGGCTGTCATCCACCAGAAGCACTCGAATGCCTGATAAGCCCTGCGCTTCCGGAATCCCGACATTGTCAGTGACATCCAGCGATCCATCAGGCCGCTGTTCGCTTCGGCAGGCCGTCTCGGATACCCCGAACGGCAGTTCCAGCCAAAACGTGGCCCCCTGTCCGGGCTCGCTGTCCACCCCCACACGCCCACCCATCAATTCAGTCAGTCGGTGGACAATGGAAAGTCCTAAGCCCGTACCGCCGTATTGGCGGGTGGTACTTGCGTCCTCCTGGCTGAAGGGTTTAAAAAGCTTTGATTGTAGCGCCTGTGCAATCCCTTTGCCCGTATCCCTGACAGTGAAGCGCAGCCACACCTGCCGCCCGTCTGAGCCATGGCCCGGTACCGGACTAACCCTAAGGCTGACGTCTCCGGCATCGGTAAATTTGATGGCGTTACTCAGCAGATTTACCAACATCTGTTTCAACCGTTTTCCATCCCCGTACAACCCCGTGGGAATTTCAGACGATGGAGCCACCACTTCAAAATTCAGACTTTTATCCCTGGCGTTAAAAGAAAATAGCAGCCTGAGATCTTGGAACAGCTCAGGAAGAAAGAAATCATGGGGATCAACGGCCAGTTTCCCGGCCTCGATTTTGGAAAAATCCAGAATATCATTGATCAATTCCAGCAGCGTTTCGCCGGCTGTCCGGATGACACCGATATCATGCAGTTGAGCCGGATCCAATGCACGTTGGGACATCAAATGGGTCATGCCGATGATGGCATTAATGGGCGTTCGGATCTCGTGGCTCATGTTGGATAGAAATTCGCTTTTGGCCCGGGTCGCGCTCTCGGCCTCTTCCTTGGCTAAAACCAGTTCCGCCTCGGCTTGTTTTCGCACCGTTATGTCCGTACTGATGCAGATGAATCGCTCAGGCCGGTTTTCCTTGCCCATCTGGGGCACAATTGTGGCATCTATCCAGTAGTCTTCGCCACTTTTTTTGCGGTTACACATCTCCTTATGCCATGTTTTACCGACATTGATATCCTTCCATAACTGTTCGTAAAACCTTGGCGCTTGGACACCGGACTTTAAAATCGAATGATTTTGTCCCAGCAGTTCAGCTTCACTAAAGCCAGTTGTTTTAAGAAAATTTTCATTAACGTAAGTGATACGGCCATGGGAATCGGTTATGCTGACATTGGCATGTTGATCAAGTGCCCCCTGTTTAAACAAAAGTTCTTGTGCCATAAACCCAAAGGAACGGGTCAAATCACCCACTTCGTCCTTGGTTTCTTCAGGCAATGCTATCGACAAATTACCTTTGGCAATCTGCCGTGCTGCATCACACAGCCTGGCAAGCGGCTTTACAACAACCCGTTGTTGCGAGACTAACATCACGAACAGCGAAAAAACGATCATCCCCAGAACCACGCTTCTCACTGTTTTGATATCGTGCTGAATTTTTAATTTTTCCTGGTTCCATTCAATATCAACGATTAGTTTCCCGATATCGCTGCCTTCCAGTATAAGGGGATGCTCATGCCGGATAAAGTCATGCTCACTCGAATTAGGAATCTTTTCTCTGTCAAACACCGGATACAAACGTCGGCCGCCGCTTTCAAATATTTCCATATTGAACCATACGCCCGTTTGTTTTTGCAGAAGATATTCAACGTTGGCAATCAGTGCTGCGAAATTTCCTTCCAGCAAATCACGAATAATGGCGGAATCGGACGATTCAAGCAGGGCTTGATTCTGTTGTTCAAACGCCGCCCTCCCCTTCGCCAGTTGGCGGGGTTCCCAATAAAAATGAAGATAGCCGATGGTGAAAAGCAGCCCGACCACTATGGGTAATGATAATTTAAGTGTTAAATTCATGGAAAATTAATGCTGCTGGTAGTATCGTTCCAGCCCCATGTCTAAAAGAGGCTTATAATCGTCCAGTGAGGCTTTTCCAATTTTTTTTATGGGAATCTTTTCCAGCAGAACCTTTGTGTCCTCTTCTTGACCCATTGATAAAAACGCCTCCTGTACACGTTTCCGTATTTCCGGCGGTACGCTGGGCAGGGCGGCAAAAGGATGAGGAGCAACCTTTTGGGTGGTGTGGATTACTTTTAAATTATCCCGGTACTCTTTTTTCTGCCGCTGCAGGGTTTTCTGAACGCCTCCCCCTGCAACCGTCTCTCCGAGAAGGACGTTCAGATAAACAGAATCATGGGTTTTAACAAATTTGGGATTAACGGTAACGCCGAATATGTCCTGTAATTCCTGTCGTATCTGCAGACACGCTCCAAGGGCATTGGGTGCGGGAAAAGCCACCGTCTTTCCATTGAGCGAAGCAGGATCACTGATGCCGCTGTTCTTTGCGACGACCAGCACGCCAAAAAGCTGGCGGCCGCAATCCCGCACCAAGGGGATATAGCCGGCCTTCTGGTTGGCGATGACCAGGTGATACGGATTCATATAGGCAAAATCGAACTTCCCCTGGATAAACTCCCCTTCAAAATCCGGAATGGTTTGCGATCCTTTGAGTTTAAATCGATACCCTGTCCTTGCTTCCAGCAGATCAAGTACAGGTCTCCAGATCCCATGTAATTTACGTGCCTCAAATTGGGGCACAATACCGACAATGAAAACCTTCCCGGTTTCGGCAGCGCGGGTTGTGTCATAGGTAAAAACCAAGCAAACGAAACACAGAAACACGGATAGAAATCTCATTTTATTTCCTTGTTTATCTCTCATTTCAGGCAGTGGTATCCCAAGGCGCACCAGAAATGACGATACCTGTTCTTGTCGCTTTTCCCCGATATCTATACTGTTGGGGATAGCGAATATTGACAAAACCAATGATATTTAGAACAAGAATTGGAACTCTGATGCCGGCGAGTTTACGAAGTCATCATTGTATGATTATCTATGTGAGTTCAGGTTACAAAAAGCGCTTTAATATTGCAAAGTTTTTTTAAAAATCCAGTAACGTCAATCCCCGCAATAACCGTATTTTTACGGCACCGTCTGATAAATCCAGCCTACCCACAAAAAAACGTAACCGAATGATATAATTAAAAAATGAAGCAGGCATGAAGAAAACGAAAGCGATCTGACACAGGAGAACGAAATTCTGTCTATGGTCATTGCGTGTCCACAGGCTCATAATAAGTACCCAAAGCACAAGGCCGGCACAGGATCTGATTATTTTTAAACACCTCTTTTTTATCCCTGACCACAATGCCGCATTGGGCGCAGACAGCTTTAAACCGCGTGGGGCCAGGCATGTCCGATGCCGGGACAGTTACCTTTACCTGGGTAACGGTAAACAGATCTGACTCATCCATGATTTTATAGGCTTCAAGCTGGGCCTGCCTTGGATCTTCAATGTGGGGCATCAGTTCCAGGGCACGGTCCCGGGCAGTTTCCGTGGAGACGATTCTAAAGGCTTTGCCGGTTTCAAGGTTCACAAAGGTGGCGGCCATAATGCCGTTGTCAATGAACTTCAAGGACCTTCTGCCAAGCTTTACGCCGGTGACATAGGAGATGGCGTCCGTGGCGCACCGGTCTATCTCCACATAGACAATGATCTTTTTAATCTGGGGCAGTGTCGACGGTTCATCCAGCCCAATGAGCCGGCACCCGAGCATGGCCATGCGCACCCCGATCACCTGCCCCGAGCACAGATGCCCATGGGCCTTTGCCGATCCTTCAAGCAGTGTATTAAAATCTTGCAATGACTCCCCCCGATGTGTTGCGGTTTGAATGTTTTGTTCTTACAGATTTTTAAGAATACATCAAATGGGGCAGAAATAAAATAATGGCTGGGAAAGCAATGAGAATAATAACCCCCACAATGAGGGCGATCAAAAACGGCGTAATACCCTTGAATATCTTTTCCAGGGGTACGTGATGGGACAAAACGTTTTGGGCCACCCCGTAAACCACATAGACATTGATGCCCACAGGCGGTGTGATAACCCCCATTTCCGTAACCATAACAATGATAATGCCGAACCAGATGGGGTCATACCCCAGTTCCATGACCACCGGGAAAAATATGGGCACCGTGAGGGTCACAAAGGCCAGGGCATCCATGAAACAGCCGCCCAGGAAATAAATAAGAATGATCACGGCAATGACCAGGGCCGGGGCCATATCAAGTCCGCTGACCCAGGAGGCAATCTCAAAGGGAATCCGGGTCACGGCTAAAAATTTGCCGAAAATCACCGCGCCGGCAATCAGCATCAGCACCATGCAGGAGGTGGTCAATGTCTCCATTAAGGATTTCACAAACCCTTTCCAGGTGAGCTGACCTCTGGCCACAGCAATGACCAGGACACCGAATGCACCCACCGACGCCGCTTCTGTGGGCGTGAACAGTCCGTAAAAAATACCGCCCACCACCAGGGCGAAAATAATCAAGGTCTCACCCAGGCCCAACAACGCCTTGAACCGTTCGGCCCAGGAAAATTTCTCCCCGGCAGGTCCGGCGTTTTCGTCCAGAAGGCAGGTGATATATACCGAACAGATAAAAAGTACGGTCACCAGAAGGGCCGGGAAAATGCCTGCCACAAACAGCTGGCCGATGGACTGTTCGGTTAAAATACCGTAGATGATCAGCACAACCGACGGGGGCATGATCATGCCGATGCCGCCGCCCGAGGCCACAGAGCCCGTGGCCAGGGCATCGTCATAGTTGAACCGCTTCATCTCGGGCAATCCCACCGTGGCCATGGTGGCGGCGGTGGCAGGGCTTGAGCCGCAGACGGCCCCGAATGCCGTACAGGCAGTGACCGTGGCCATGGCAAGACCGCCGCGCACATGGCCCAGAAATTTATACCCGGCGGCATAAAGCCGCTTGGATATGCCGGAGTTGAATCCCAGCTGCCCCATGAGAATAAACAGCGGGATCGTGGTCAGATCATAGGAGGCAAAGGTTTCATAGATATTTCTGGATAAAAGGACAAGTCCTGCATCGGGACTGGTCATCAGTGAAAATCCAACCACCCCTACCAGGGCCATAACAAATGCAACCGGCATTTGGGTCATAAACATGATGATCATGACGACAATGCCGACAATTCCTGCAAGAACGGGACTCATCCGGTTGGGCCTTTTCTTAATTGGTTAACGGTGGCAACAATCTGCTGAAGAATGGTGCCTGAAAAAAACGCAAGGCTTATAGCCAGGACAAGAACGATATAGTGCAATGGAAATTCCAGGTTCATGGAAACTTCACCGGCCTGCTGCATATCTTTGGCATAAATGAACATCTGCCAGGCCACCACGGCAAAAAGAATCAAGGTCAGGGTCCGGGTAAACAGATCCGTCAGCAGACGCATCTTGCGGGGCAACAGCCGGGTGATGATCTCCACCCCCACATGCCCCCCCACTTTATAGGTATGGGGCATGGCAGCTGCAGCCACGGCCACAGCTAAAAAGCCCACGATCTCAACAGACCCGAAAATGGGGTGCTTGAAAAACCGACCCACCACATCCACCACGGTGATGAGCATCATCAATGTCAGGGCAAGGGCACCGGCAGATCGGAGCAGGTCGGAAATAAAATTTAAAATACGGTCCGGCAATTTCATAAACACAACTACATATTGGATTTGATAAAATCCACAACAGCCTTTCCATCTACGCCCTTTTCAGAGACTTTTTGAATATAATCGTCAAAAACCGGCTGGGCAGCGGTACGCCACCGATCGGATTCTTCTTCGGACTGGGGGATGACAACGCCGCCCTTTTCCTTGAAAAAGGCCATACCCTCTTTGTCGGATTCGTCCCAGGCTTCTGCATGCTTCACGGCCCACTCCCGGCTGATCTGTGTTATGGCGTCCTGCTGTTCAGCTGTGAGCTTGTTCCACTGACGGTTGTTCATAAATACACCGAAGGTGGTGGTATACGCCGTGGAAAAATTTTGAATCATATAATGGACCACTTCACCCAGTTTCCAGCCTTTGTTGGATTCAATGGGGTGGCAGGAACCGTCCACCACGCCTTTTTGCAGCATCTGGTAGCACTCTCTCATGCTTTTACCCACAGGAGATGCGCCCAAAGCGGCCATCACCAGTCCGCTGGTCCCGGTGCTTCTGATCTTAAGACCCTGCAGGTCTTCAAGGGTATGTATTTCCTTATCCCGGGTGTGGATCAGGCCCGGACCATGGGCATGGAAATAGAGGATATGGGTCTCCTTGAACTCTTCGGGCTTAAACTGTTCATACATGGCATTGGCCACCGTCGTTGCCTGGACTCCGGAAGTGTATCCCATGGGCAGATCAATGGCCTCGGCCACCGGGAAACGCCCCCGGGAATATCCCAAAGCGGTCATGCCGATATCGGTAATGCCCTGGACCACCCCGTCGTAGGTCTGGGGGGCTTTGGTCAGGGTAGACGCCGGAAAATACTGAATCACCACTTCCCCATGGGTTCTTTTTTCAACTTCTTTACACCAGCTTTCAGCAAGCTGGCTCTGGACGTGTGTGGGCGGGAAAAAATTGGAGTATCGAAGGGTCGTTTTGGCCGAAACATGGCATGCCCAGGACAGGCACAGCAAAAAAGCAATTAACACAGACCATTTTTTCATGGTACCTCACAATTTAAAAGTGATTATAATTCAAAGTACGGCCATGGGCCGATCGGTTTTATCAACAACTTACCCCACAACAAAACATGAAAGTAACTTAACAACGTATCGCTACTTTCATGTAAAATAAGCATCAGAATATCGGCCTATACTATCCGGGCAACCCAGGAGTCAAGTAAAAAACCGCTTGAATGACAGGCATTTCAGGTAAATTTAGTTGCACCATCAACAACATCACCCATAAAGCAGCACAACAACAAGCCGGTTTTGATAACCCCCAAAGAAAACAGATATATTAAACCGCATTCCCTGCTTAGCTATGGTAGATTCCCTCTTAAACAGACGGATAAAAAATTTTGCAAAACACTTAAATATTCATTGCATCGTCAACAAACAATAAATTCACGAATTTTTCTGGCCCCCAAATGGCCGGAACTGTCATTGACTTTCTCCTTGCTTTTTTCTGTCTGTCTGATAGCGTCATGATCAATATTTGCCCATGGAAACTTTGCAATGATGAAAAAACTTAAATTTATTATTTATACCCGGCCTTTTATCTGTTTTGCATATTATGTCATACGCCTGTATACAGCAACCTTCAGGTTAAGCATTAAAAATGAAAAAAGCTGGCAGACCCTGCTCAATACTGATCAGCCGGTTATTCTGGTGACCTGGCACCAGCAGTTTTTTTCGGCCATCCGGCATTTTAAAACGTATGCCCCGTATCATCCGGGCCTGATGATCTCCAGAAGCCGGGACGGTGAGCTTATTTCCGGTGTGGCCCGGCGCAGCGGCTGGCACACCCCCCGGGGCTCGTCCTCAAAGGGCGGCAAAGAAGCCATGACAGAAATGATTGCACATCTGAACACCTATGGATTCGGGGCTCATATTCTGGACGGACCGACCGGCCCCATGGGCAAGGTCAAACCGGGCATCATAAAAATGGCATTGCAAACCAATGCCGTAATCGTCCCTTTTTTTACCGATGCGGACCGGGCCTGGTTTTTTAATTCCTGGGA